>CAZRKJ010000052.1:0-8525 GCA_964600775.1 uncultured Acholeplasma sp. | reverse complement strand
CCCATTTATATGGTTGATCGTTTTAAAGAAACTCATGCAAATGAGTTTGAGTGAATTTATTCACTTTTGTTCTAGGGAATAAGTTTTTATTAAGACATTTTATACATATGATTTAAAAATTTTATGAATAAATTATTTTAAATAAGTACTTATTCATATTTTTGACAACTTTTTCTATTTATTAAGCAACTTTTATTTGGAAAGTCTTTGTTTTTTGATAGAATAGGTAAGAGGTAATTACACGATGATATTTTTAAAACATTTTAGACATTATTATATTAAGTATGGCTGGGCATTTTTACTGGGTATGGCACTATTAATTGCCATAGATTATTTTCAATTAGAGATCCCAAGAACATTTAATACAATCATTACAGGCGTAGAAGCATCGACAATAACAAATGTTAATCAAATGATGGATTTAATCGCCTATCTTTTAGGTATTGTTTTATTTATGGCTTTTGGCCGTTATCTATGGCGCATTCTACTATTTGGTAATGGTAGACGTATTGAAACAGATATTAGATTACATATGTTTACACATGCAACGACACTGAGTCAAAACTTTTATTCTAACCAAAAAATTGGTGGATTAATGAGTTATTTCATCAATGATTTAAATGCAATACGCGAACTTTTCGGCTTTGGTTTACTCATGTTAATTGATGGGTTATTCTTAGGTACAATGGTTTTAATACGTATGTTTGATTTAAATTGGTTGATGACTGTTTATGCTGCAATACCTATATTACTTATGGGTGTTTTAGTATTCTTCTTAAATAAAAAGATGCAACAAAAGTTTAAACTACGTCAAGAGTCCTTTGAACATATGAGTGATTTTACACAAGAATCCTTCACAGGCATTCAAGTCATTAAGGCATATGTCAAAGAAGCTAAAGAAGCTATAACATTTGATCAAAGATCCAGAAAACTTTATGATACGTCGATGGCGCATGTTAAATACTCAATTATTGTAAATATTATTATTGATGTTATGATTACATTAGTTATTTTATCGGTTATTGTATATGGATCGATATTAATTTCACAAGGGAACTTAAATGCAGGTGATCTATCAGAATATATTTCTTATTTCTTTACTTTATTGTGGCCAGTATTTGCTTTATCATGGTTTATGATGATTAATGGTCAAGCTCAAGCATCTGCAAAAAGAATCTATGATTTTTTAGAGACTAAGGCAGATGTTGTAGATCATGAAAATGTATTAACAGATGTTAAATTAGATGGGGCAATTCAAGCTAAGAACTTAACATTTAAATATCCTGATGGTGATACGCCAGTTTTAAAGAACATGAACTTTGAGATTAAAGCAGGTGAAATGGTTGGTATTTTAGGTAAGACTGGTTCAGGTTAATCAACATTAGTTGAATTATTGCTCCATGTCTATCAACCAGAACCTAATATGATTTTTTATAGTGAACATGATATGACAAATATATCAATTAAAACACTAAGAAATTTTATTGGTTACGTACCGCAAGACAATTTCTTGTATTCAGATACCATTCGAAACAATATAGGTTTTTCATTTAAAGACCAAATTGATGAATCATGGTTACATGAGGTATCAAAGCTCTCAGATATATATGATAATGTGATGGGCTTTAAAGAGCAATATGATACGATTTTGGGTGAACGTGGAACAACTGTATCTGGTGGACAAAAGCAAAGAATCTCAATTGCAAGAGCACTTGCTAAAGATCCAGCGATATTAATACTTGATGATTCTGTTTCTGCCGTGGATACAAAAACTGAAGAAGCAATCATTTCCAACCTAAGAAAGATCCGTAAGGGTAGAACCACATTAATGATTGCCCATAGAATTTCAACGGTTAAGAAATTAGATAAAATTATCTTAATTGAAAACGGTGAAATTGTTGGTATTGGTAGTCATAAAGAGTTAATGAAAAACAATCAAACGTATCAAGATATGGTCAAACTACAAGCTTTAGAAGCATTGGTGGAAGAAGGTGAGCAACATGCGTGATTTTGTCGATAACCATACTGCACATGCTGATAAAAATTTAATACGTAGGTTATTAAAATACTTAAGACCTTATAAACTTAAATTTATTGGTGCATTTTTAATGATGTTTGTTACAACGTTTACAAACATTGCGTTGCCACTTGCTACTGGGTTTTCAATTGATTATATGGGTAGAACTGATGTAACCAACCAAGATAAGATGATTGCATTAGCAATTGGTACCGGTATTGCATTTTTAGTTTTATCCATTAGTGTAATTGTTGGTTTCTTTCAACAACGTATTTTACAAGAAATTGGTCAAGAAGTTACACATACGATTCGAAGAGAAGTCTTTGAACACATTGAAGATTTATCCATTGGACAAGTAAATTTATTACCTGTTGGTAAACTCGTAACCCGTACAACAAATGACCCAGGTAATATATCAGATATGTTTACCAATACGATTGTTAATTTAATTCGAAGTCTTTTAACAATGATCATTATTGCAATTATCTTATTGACCTTGAATTGGCAGCTAGCACTCTTAACATTTGCAACCCTACCACTGATATTTATAGCATCTGGTATCTTTAGAAAATACTCTAGAAATGCTTATCGTAATGTACGTACCAATGTTTCTGAGATAAATGGCTATTTATCTGAAAATTTAAGTGGTATGAAAATTACACAAATCTTTAATCAAGAAGATAAAAAAGTTGCTGGCTTTAAAGCCTTAAATGACAAATTAAGAAAGAGCTATTTTAGAGAAATTAATACCTTTGGAATATACAGACCAACTATTTGGTTGATTGCGATGCTTGCTACGATTATTACGGTATACTTTGGGGTAACTCAAGTAATTGAAGGTGCACTTACAGTTGGTTTATTTATTTCATTTTATATTTATGTTGGACAATTTTTTGAACCAATCCAACAAATATCAGAACAGTTTAATTCACTTCAAAATGGCTTTGCATCAGCAGAAAAAATATTTGATGTATTAGATACAAAACCAGATATTATAGATCGTCCAGATGCAATTGAACTTGATAAATTTGATGGTAGTATTGAATTTAAGGATGTATGGTTTCAATATATCCCTGATGAATGGATTTTAAAAGGTGTATCCTTTAAAGTAAATCCTAATGAAACGGTTGCCTTTGTTGGTGCCACTGGTTCAGGTAAAACCACAATTCTTCAATTGATTGTAAGAAACTATGATATTCAAAAAGGTCAAATCTTAATTGATGGGCAAGATATACAATCAATTAAGCGATCATCATTAAGAAAATTTGTTGGTCAAATGTTACAAGATGTATTTTTATTTAGTGGTACGATACGTGATAACATCACATTAGGTGATCCAAATATTACAGATGAAAATATCAAACAAGCGAGTGATTATGTTGGACTAGATTATGTATTAAATAAACTACCCGAAGGCTTAGATCATGTCGTTAAAGAACGTGGTAATAACTTTAGTAGTGGTGAGCGTCAATTAATTAGTTTTGCTAGAGCAGTTGTATATAATCCAAGTCTAATGATCCTAGATGAGGCAACTGCGAATATCGATTCAGAAACAGAATCGATTATTCAAGATTCATTAAAGAAAATGATGAATATATCCACTATGTTGATTGTTGCACATAGATTGTCCACAATTCAACATAGCGACCGAATTATTGTGATGAGTAAGGGTGAAATTAAAGAATCAGGTACGCATCAACAACTTTTAAAACAAAATGGGTTATACTATAACCTATATCAGATACAATATGATAAAAAGGAGGGCGAAGCAAATGCTTAGTAAAAACGAATTACAAACACTTCTTGGTTTAGGTTTAGAAACAGGTGCAGACTTTTCTGAAATATTCCTAGAAGATACATATAGTGGTCGTATCAGTGTCAATAACGGTGATGTGATTGCTGTAAGTAGTGGTAACACATATGGTGTAGGGGTTAGATTATTAAAGGGTATCGATGAGGTTTATGGATATGCTAATGATACATCCTATGCATCCATTGAAAAATTAATGTTAACTTTAAGAGGGTCATTTGATAGTGAACCATTTAAAGCAAAACCATTAGGAGAGAAACAACCTTTTGTAAACAACATTAAAATTCCATATGATGCCTTAACGCCAAAAGAAAAATCACAGACTCTAATTGAGTTATCTAATATGATTAAAGATCATGATAGTAAAATCATTCAAGCGGGTGCAACCTTAATTGAATGGGAACAAAAAGTATTAATTGCAAATTCTAACGGCATTTATCAAGATGATGTTAGAACCTATACTAGAGTTGCTTTAACTGCGGTTGCTCAAGATGGTGCATTAATGCAAGATGCATATGAGGCACCAGGTAGAAACATGGGCTTTGAAATTTTTGAAGCACTTGATTTTAAAGCACTAGCAAAAGAAGTAGCAGAATCTGTTATGACTTATCTTTATGCAGATAATATGGAACCTCAAGAAATGCCTGTTGTTATCCACAATGGATTTGGCGGGGTAATTTTCCATGAGGCTGTTGGTCATCCACTTGAAACTTCTGCAGTATCAAAAGGGTTATCACCTTTTGCAGGTAAACTTGGTGAAAAAGTAGCAAGTGATGTAGTAACTGCATATGATGATGGTGATGAAGCTGGACAATGGGGCCGTACGACATTTGATGATGAAGGTAAAAAGACTCAAAAGAATTTACTCATTGAAAAAGGTATTTTGAAAGGGTACTTATCCGATTATAGAAGTGGTAAACGTATGAACTATGCATCAACAGGTTCAGGTCGTCGTCAAAGTTATAAATATCCGCCAACCGCACGTATGAATACAACATATATTGAAAATGGTACGGATAAATTTGAAGATATTATTAAAGACACTAAATATGGTCTATTTGCTAAAAAACTAGGTGGTGGTACGGTAAATCCAGCAACTGGTGAGTATAACTTTGCAGTTATGGAAGGTTATATGATTGAAGATGGTAAATTAACAAAACCTGTACGTGGTGCGATGCTTATTGGTCATGGTGCAGAAACGATTAAATTAATTGACCGTGTAGCAGACAATAAAACATATGGACAAGGTATGTGTGGTGCAGCATCGGGTTCAATTCCAACCGATGTAGGTCAGCCAACTATCAGAGTTTCTAAGATGCTTGTTGGTGGACAAGGAGGTAAGAAATAATGTTTAAACAATGGATTGAAATTGGTCTACAAAAAGGTTTTACGGATGTAGAAATTTTCTCTACACGTTCTAAAAGTTTATCTATAGAAGTCTACCAAGGTAAAGTAGAAAACTTGACTACATCTGATGTAGAAAAGGCTAAAATACGTGCTGTCTATGATGAAAAATTAGTAACATATGTTCTAGAAGATTTATCAACAAAGGCAGTTGAAGCTGCATTTGAATTATTAAAACAAAATGCTGAAGCACTGACAGTTAAAGAACCAGCAATTATTTTTGAAGGTTCTCCTGAGTATCCTGTTGTAAAAGAAAACACATTTGATTTTGATAGCATACCTGTTACAGATAAAATCGCATATTTAGTTGAGCTAGAAAAAAATATTTTAGCTAACGAATTTGTTAAACAAGTAGATGGTACAAACTATTCAGAAAGTTATGGTGAAACAACCTTAATTAACTCAAAAGGTTTAAACCTTACCAAAAAACATAATTTCTCGTATGCTTACGGTATGGGTATCTTTGAAAAAAATGGTGATATCAAAACGGGTTATGATGTTAAACTTGTTAAATCATTTGATGAATATGATGTAGTAAAAGATGCACAAAAAACAATTGAAAATGGTTTATCTAAATTAGATGGCAAGAGCATTAAGACCAAAAAATATGAAACAGTATTTTCTGCTAAGAAGTTTGGTGATATGTTATCTGTATTCTCTGGATTATTTTCAGGGGAAGCGGCTTACAGAAAACTAACCGCATTAAAAGATAAAAAAGGTGAAAAGATTGCAGTTGATAGTTTTAATTTATGGGATGATCCATTAAATGAGCTTGCACCATTCCAAAATTCATTTGATGATGAAGGGGTTGCATCTAATCCTAAGAAAATTATTGACAACGGTGTGTTTACAGGTTTCTTACACTCATTAAAAACTGCTAAATTATTTAATGAAACACCAACTGGTAATGCCTTTGGTGGCGGTATTAGCCCTGCCGGTCTATATTTAGCACCAGGCGAAAAAGACTTTGATGCCCTTATAGCGGATATTAAAGAAGGCTTTTATGTAACCGATCTAGTTGGATTACACGCTGGAGTTAACTCAACAAACGGAAACTTTAGTTTACAAGCTGGTGGCGTTTTAATTAAAGATGGTAAGTTAGATCATGCAGTTAAGATGGTTGTTGTATCTGGAAATTGGTTTGATTTATTACTGAATATTAAAGCAATCGGTAGCGATTTAAAATTTGATGTTTCAGGCATTGGTTCTCCAACCGTTCATGTTGGTGAGTTAATGGTTTCTGGCGAAGAAAAATAATAACGATACACAAACACTTATAAAACTTGAGTGTTTGTGTATTTTTTTTTAATATAGTCTGAATTAAAACTAAAAATAGGATAAATTACATATTGATTAGCACTTGTCCATTTTGATGTCAATTTATGTTATAATTTATAATGGATTTATAATCATTTTATGGAATTTAATTAAAATTTATACGATTATATATAAACATATATTAAATCAATAATTTTAGAACTTCCAATTTCTAATATCTGCGCATATCAAATGTGCTAATATGATTAAAATAATCATATTTTGCTATACAAATGATGATAATTTTCAATGAAAAAATGTTAAAATATTTTTATGAGTAAAAATAGCAGGAATTAGGGATAATATGATTATCCAACTGTAATAATTTTTAAAAAACACATATAAATTAAGGAGGGCAACTCTTGAGCAAACTAGAAGCAATTATTGCCTTAGAAAATCAAGTTGAAAATGACATTGCAGCTGCTAAAAAAGCAAAGGATGCTTTGCTTGAACAAGCACGAGTAGAGGCAAAACAAGTTATTGATGATTTAAAAAGTGCACAACAAAAAGAAATCAATCAACTACAAAGTGATGCACAAAAAGCAGTTGAGGCTATTGAATTAGATAGTTTAAAAGCAAAAGAAAAACTGCACAAAAAAATTGAAACCGATTATAAAGGTGTGACATCTAAATATTTGGAATTACTTAAAAAAGAGGTAATTACAAAATGATTGTCCAAATGAAAAAGGTTAAGTTATTTTTTCTAGAAAATGAAAAATCAGCAGTCATCAATGAACTTCAAGCACATGCTGTTTTTATGCCAGATAAAAAACATTATCAGGCAGTTAACCCATCAAATGAGTTAATCCAAGTTACTAAGGCTATTGAAATCATTGAAAAGTATATAAAAAAATCAACTGGAAATAATGCGATTGTTTCATTAAATGAATTTGAAACAATAAATCAAAATGTACTTGAAAGTGCTGCAACAATTCTAGATTTACAAAACACCTACTATAAATTAGAAGAATCACTTAAATCCTTAAAAGAACGATATGAGGATCTTTTACCATATCAAAATTTAAGTGTCAACCAAGCAAGACTAGAAAATCTGAGATTTAGTAGTGTAACCTTAGGTTATATTACTAAAGAAAAATATGATACGTTTAAAGGTCATATGGATACGATGGATGCATATGTTGACTTATTAAGTAGTGATGATCAATTTAATTATGTCTCTATTTTGATAGATAAAGATCAAAGTCAAAGATTAAGTGATTTGTTAGAATCTTTAGATTTTAGAGTTGAACCAACGAGACCATTTGATAAAACAAATGTTGAAGTGATTGGTGATTTTAAAAAAGAAATGGATGCTTTAAATTCTGAAATGAAAAAGATTGTTGAGTTTTTTGAAAGTTCTAGTAAGGATTTAGGGGCATTAAAATTATTACATGATCAACTTTTAAGTAAGGACAATAAACATCAAATTACATTGTTAAATACTGAAACCACACTTTATGTTGAAGGTTGGGTACGTAGTGATCAGATAAGTCAATTAGAATCATTATTTAATGATAAAGGTTTAACTGTTGAAATGGAAGCACGTGATCCACTACCTGAAGAATCTATACCAACAGCATTAAAAAATAATCGATTTGTTAGACCGTTTGAATATTTAACCAACCAATTCTCGACACCTTCTGCACGCGAAGTAGATCCCAATCCATCGATGAGTATATGGTACTGGCTAATCTTTGGTATCATGATGGGTGATATTGGATATGGTGTTGTGATGCTGATGTTATTTGGTGGTTTGATTCGCTTTGGCAAATTACGTGGTGCCCTAAAAGATTTAGTTCAAATATTTGCATATACAGGTATTACAGCAATACTTGCGGGTGCGGCCTTTGGATCAGTGTTTGGGGTGCAAGTTTATACACCACTCTTAGACCCGATGAATGATCCAATTCCAATGTTGATTATTTCAATTGGTTTAGGTATTGTTCATATCATGCATGCTTTAGTACTTAAAATGAT
>CAZRKJ010000051.1:0-8702 GCA_964600775.1 uncultured Acholeplasma sp. | reverse complement strand
GCAGCGGATGCCATAACAAGTTTAGTCGGATCTGGCATTACTGAAATCTTGACCGGTATACCTGTTTGTTGTGTAAAGGTTTGATCAGCCATTTTTTGCATCATATCTACGTAAGTAATCGGTCTATTAACCCATATATCTAATACACCTTCTTCTTTCGTTAATGCATACTTATTGGATGTAAAACTTGCAATAAAGGATTGAACGGTTGACCATAGTGAATCAACAAAGCTAGCATTTGCACGTCTTAGTTGAACATTATTGTATATATGTATTTGATTTAAAAATAGTGGTTGGTGTCTTAAAATATCTAAAGCATCACCTAAAAATTGTGAGATAGATCCTGTACCACCAACTAAATCATCTAAATAAAGTGGTAAACGATCAAAATCTTTATAAATATTTTCTGCTCTTGATAATGATTTTTGAAGATTGCTAATTGTTGTAGATCTTGGACCATTTGGTGCATAAACTGATAAATCTTCTATAATTGATTTTAATAAAATAATATAACTTTCTAAAAACTGTTCAGTTTCAGGAATGTTATTACTAAAGCGCCAAGTACGGTTTCTGTCGATTTCTTTACCCGTAATTTTTCTAACCTCAAGTGTAAATGTATTGATATGATCAATAAGCATTTGTACTTTGCGAATTGCACCTTGTAATGGTTCGCTTTCTGCACGTAAAGTAATTGTGTTTAATCCGGCTTTAAAATAGAAATACATTGCATCACCATCAATGTTTAAGGTCTCAACACTCCAAGTATTTATAGAAGTTGCAGGGAATGCATATGTACGAACTTCTTCAAAAGGAATTTCACCATTAATGTATAAAGATCTAAAAACTGGGAAGTCATGCTTAAAATTCGCATATCTCAGTGCGATTTTATACATACCTTCGGTGGCCACATTAACTTCATATGTAATCGATTGTCCTGGGAGTTGCCATGTATTTCCATCAATAACATTTAACTTTCTATAAACAGGATCAAATGGTCTTACACTTGGATTGGATTCTGAAAGTGCTTGAACATAACTTGAATTTTTAGATACATAATTCGTTGCCTGTATATCAATTAAATCATTAATAATTGGATAATCATGGTTTGCTCTATAAGTATCGTAATCTACATAAGTTTTTTGTCCAAATAATTCAATGCTAGATATTGTAAATAATGAAGACGTCGTATTTTCAATCTCAACTTCATTGATTCCAGCATCAAAATAGAATAACAGTGGATCAACACTTATAAAGGTATTATTATAAAGTGGTGTATACTGCCAACGACTATCAATAATTTGATTTGGTAAAACCTCATCACCATATCTATCAGTTAAATATTCTTTGGATTCATCTTGCCAAATAATAGGTATTTCAATAGTCTGCATTTCTTGATAATATGTTTCACCATTAATGCGTACAGCAATAGTGATTTGATTTAGTGTAGCATTAGAAACCTTATAGTTTAAACCAATATGATAAAAACCAGCTTCTGGCACATGAACCTCATACAATGCAATTGTATCTTTTGGCATATCCATTGCATATAAACCAAGCTCAGTATTTAATAACGCTTCACTGTTTTTTAAATCAGCAGGTAAGGTACTTAAGCCAGCATCAACATTTGTTTGATGTTCGCTTAAATAATCGACATATGTAAACCTTGCGTCATTGATAGTTTGATTTAATGTTTCTTTGGTTTGATTTACCAATTGCTCTGTTATCGTACCATCTGGTCTATATACTGCTTCTGAACCTGTAAACAATATGAAAGTAATTATGCCAACAAGCAAAAACAGCGACCATATAATGCCACGTTTAATTTTTCCCATCATGAGCTATCTCTCCTTAATCATTATGAAGGCACCAAACCTTATTGTTTAGTGCCCAACATAATGTAGTAACTTAAATTTTTATTTTAAAAATTATTAATTATTCAAAATCACTTTCTGATTTTCCATAATGGAAAATTAGTGCATCTCTTAATTTTTGCATTTCAGTAGCGAAACGTTGATTTGCAAGTGTATTCCATTCAGGAAGTTGAGCTAATACAGCATTTGTAAAGCCAGCATCTGTACGTGTTGGTGAAGTTGCTTCAGGGTTACCAGTTAAAACTGTTGGTAAGTTGAAGTTATTCCACTCATATAAGATTGGACTACGTGTACCACCATCATCATAGAACCAAGGGTATGCTTTATCAGATACATCTAATACATTACCTGATGCAAACACTTCTAACATGTAATGGAAACCTGGGAATTGATCTTTATCAGCTAACATTTGGTGATTTGGTGCAGAGAACCAAATATCCATTTGACGTTCAAATGCAGCACCAGTTACTAACGGAATTGAATCATTCATAGCTGTTTTTAATGTACCAGTATCAGTAAACATTTGATCAGCTCTTGCTTGCCATGCTCTGTCATCACCAATCCAGAATGATGCGAAAGTATAAGCGATTTGTAATTTTTGGAATTCTTCATCAGACATTTCAGGATTTTGATCATCTAATGCATAATTATGAATTGCTAATGGGTCTAATACAACACCGACAGTATTGTCAACATAATCTGTACTTGGTCTTGGATAAATATCCCAGTTTGCAGATTGTACAACACCCCAGTGTTCAGGATTATTATTTGCAGCATCACCTAACATCCATGGATCACCATCTAATGTTAATAGTGCGCCATTTTTAAAGAAGTTAAAGCTCCACCAACCGTGTGAATCCATGAATGGTGACATCGATGCACCACCATCTGTACCAGCTGCTGCTTTATCCCATTGTGGCCAAACAGAGTGTTCTGCCCATTCAGCAATATAAGGAATTAATGATCTAACTTCTTCAGAGTTCATGTTTAAGAACGGTTGATCACCAGATTGGTTCACTAATTGTTGAGCCATTGTGGTAGTTCCAGTAAATATAAAACTCTTTGGTGTATCCATTGAACCATACCAAGAACCCGGATTTGAATGACTTACAAAATCTGTATAATCTTCAATTGTCCAATCTGGTTCTGGAATATCGATATTATTATCATCTGCCAATTGTTTATTAACAAATACGCCCCATGGTTGTAAGAATTGTGGTAGACCAGCTTGGACACCATAATAATTCATCATACTCATGATACCTGTATTAAATGATTTGTATAGTGGATCATCTGCAAAAACTGATAAATCTGCAACCATACCACGTTGTACTTCTCCTGGTAAATCCATAGAAGCCCAAATATCGACTGTTTTACCATGTTCTAAGATAAAGTTTTCTCTAAATTGTGACCAACTGACACCATCGTCATCCGGACCATTAATTTTAGTGATAACATTAACTTTTACATTAGGGTAAATTTTGTTAAATTCTTGAGCAACAGCATAAACTGTTGCCGCATTTTGGGAAGTCAATTGTTCAGATGTTAAAGTTGTACGACCAACATCTTGTCTAAATTCACCATCCCCAGACCAAAGCATGATTGTGATTTCACCTTCTGCAGCTGCATCAAGGCCATCATAAGACGGACCACATGCAACTAATACAAGTGAAACCAACATGACTAGTATTGAAACTAGATATTTCTTCATTATTTCCTCCTATTTGGAATTTGTTTTTTTACTTTACAAAATTATTATAACAATAAGTGAAAACGATTACAAGTAAAATAATGATAATTTTACAACGGTTTCGTAAATTACGACAACGGTTTCGTAAAATATTGTATTTTTCACAATGTTTCGTTGTTTTTCGCCTTTTTACTTCGAATTTAAAGTAAATGTTGCCGTACCTTGACCAGGTAAACTATATTGCATCTGACTGCCATCTATATCTAAACTAAAGGTAGCAGGTATTTTTGATTTATTGTGGACGACTACAACAATAGATCCATCTGGGTTCATAAATGCAGATTGTAGTATGTTACCACTATTAATTGTACTCCCAATACGGTGTGCACCAACTTGAACAAACTTAGAAAAATGACCAATCATATAATATTCTTCATTTTTAGTGATAGCACCAGTTTGAGAATTGATTGTTACAACACCACGACAATTTGTACAACCACCATTTTTTGGACCATTATTTTCATCTAAAGCAAGATTCCACATTAAAACGCCTTTTGCACCTCTATTAATTGAACCCATAAAGATGTTTTCCATATTCCATGTAATATTATCAGCAAAGTTTGTTGCCCATAAACCACCTGAGATTTCTGTAAACCAAACACCTTTGTCTGGGAATATATTATTAATGCGAGATGTTTCAGATACATTACCGCCATAGCCATGTAATGCAACACCTGCTGTGTATGGACCAGCTTTGCTATTTAATACACTAATTGGATAATCCATACGGTCCCAATTATGATCATAAGCCATGATTAAGGTTTCAATATCGTTTGCTTCAAACTTTTGACCCATGGCATAAATCAATTCTATTTGTTGTGCAATTGTCATGTACATTGTTGGATATCCACTGGTTACATGTAATGGTTCATTTTGAGGTGTAACTGCATAGATATCTAAGCCCACAGCATCAAATGCTTGAATATATTTTACAAAGTAATCTGCGAATACATCAACATATTGATCTCTTAAGGAACCACCATTTAAATGCTTGTTGTCCTTCATCCATGCTGGTGCAGACCAAGGTGAGGCCATAAGTTTCAAACTCGGATTTAAAACTAATGCTTCTTGTAGGCGTGGAATAAGCATTGTTGTTTCTCTTTCGATAGAAAAGTTTTCCAAATCTAAATCTGGTTCATTGTTTATAGTATCGTTATACGTATAATTATCAAGAGAAAAATCTGATGCACCAATTGTTAATCTAACAAAAGAAATACCAATACCACTTTCCCCAAATAAAGATGTCATAATATCACTTTTAGCATCTGATTCGAGTTGACTAATTACATATGCAGAAGACTCAGTCATCGCAGCACCAAAACCATCCATCTGTTGATAAGTGATTGTAGGATCAATTGAAAGTTTGATACCTGATGGATTTAAATCAATAACGGTTTGATCATCTACTTGTTTTTCTAGTAGTTTTGATTTATCACCTAATGTAACATAAGTTGTAACGTCATATGCTTTTTTCACAATTTCTTCCTCTTCCTCTTCTTCATTTTCCTTTGGAGGATTACAAGCAATCAAAAATAATGTAATCAACAAAATCATAAAAATATTAAATGGTTTTACGAACATATTTATCCCCCTATTCATAAAATCTTACGTAATCAACCAAAAATTCTGCCGGGAATATTGAATCATCAATTTTACCACCCCAATTACCACCAATTGCTAAATTAATAATTAGGAAAAACGGCTGATCAAAAGGCCAATCATCCATACCTTTCAAGTCACCTTTAGGTGCAGTAAATAGCAGTTTATCATTCAAAAAGTATTTGAAACCATCCTTATCCCACTCCATACTGTACACATTAAAATCATCTGATACTCCAGGTACTTCACGTTTTAAATGTAAATTGTTATTTTTGGTGTGATTATAATTTTTTGAATGTAGTGAAAAATGAATAACATCTGGTTCTTTGCCTACAAACTCCATTAAATCAATTTCGCCAGATGAAGGCCATCCAACGGTTTTAATGTTTTCCCCTAAAAACCAAACAGCTGGCCATGTACCTAACCCTTTAGGTAGTTTCATACGTACATCACAGCGTCCATATTGCATGTGCATTTTATTTCTTGTTGTAATTTTAGCTGATGTATATTGTCTGTGCTCAAAATCTTCTTTACGGGCTACGATATGTAACATGCTATCTTTTTGGTATATATTAGATATTCTCTTAGTGTAGAATTGCTCTTCTCTATTACCAAAACCACTGCCACCTTCATCGATATTCCAATAATCTAAATTTGGTTGTTCACCAACTTCAAAATGATCTTCAAAAACTAATTTTCTCATATAAGCGTCCTCATGTAATCTCTTTCTTCTTTACTAATATAGTGTTTAACGGAATTATCATCACCTGTATCTTTATCTTCTACAATTAAAAGTTTTGCATCTTTTGACATTATTTGTGTATGATAAACACCCTTTTTCACATTATAAATCTTGTGTTTTTCTAATTTTACTGTCCGATAATTTGTAATCTTATTTTCATCAATGTCTGCAAATAATAATGTCACTTCACCATCTAACAAGACAAATACTTCATCCGTTTTTAAATGTGCTTCAAAATATCTGACTTCATCAATTGAACAATCATCAATGTAATTTAAGATTGCTACCCGCCAATCATTGTAATGCATTAGCGAACGGTAGCCAATATCGTCATTACAAAACATTTCATAATGCATCTAAATACACCTCCAAATCACCTTTTAATTTATCTTTTGTAATATCAAATGGCTGTCCATTTGATGTCATATGTTTAATTTTATATTGCCCGTATTCGAAATTATTTGGATTGTGGTAAGTAATTTTTACTAACTTTTTATCAATGAAGGTTTGAATACTTGCTACGCCATTAATAAATTCGTTTTTAGTTAGTTTTGGTTTTAAATAGAGTTTGCCTAAGCTAAATTTAATACCAAATATTTCATCTCTTAGTAGTTTTAATAACCAAGATGCACTACCTGTTAGGTATAAATACTTACCTTCACCCTTATCTGTGAAATATTCAGGAATACCTAAAAAGGTATGTGAATCTTTTTTAATTGACTGATTAACCAGTGCTTGATAGCCCTCTGAGCCTAAAGTTACTAGATCATATTGATATAATCCATAAATATACATAATTACCATATGAGAAAATATCGCCCCATTTTCTTTATGGTTATAGCTAAATCCAAATGCACGACCCATACTCGTTAACACTTTTTTATAGTCTGAATTTAGGTGATAACCACCAATAGATGGATTAAACAATAATGTTTTGATAGTTTCAGATAATTTTATGGCTTGTTTTGGTGTAATCGTTTGATTTAAAAGTGCCATAGCTTGACCAGTTAAATTAGCAGTATGTGCTTGGTCTAAATATCTTTTGTCATTGTCAATATAACTTTGTAAATGACTATCACCAATCCATGCATTTTGATTTAAATGCGCTATACGTGCTTCATACAATTTCATAAGTCGCTTTGATAATAAAGACTTATCAACTTGAATCATTGATTCATTAAAGTAACACACACGATTAAAATATGTTTCTAAATTAATTTGGTTAAAGATCAAGTCATTCAATGCTTTAAAAATCATGATATCATTTGTTGTGTTTGCTATTAATTCTGCTAACACTTTTAAATTATTAGCATAAAAATGCGTAAAGGCTACGGTTTCACCATGTTCTTTGGCCATATCAAGACCATCATTCCAATCCGCATCTTCTAGTCTAACGTAGCCAAATGCACCAACATTTAAATGCCCGACTATGTTTTGAAGTAGCAAATGCTCTAAAATAGTTCCTCGATATGGGTGTCCATTTAATTGTAGAATGTTAGCTTGATCAACTTCAGCTTTAGTTTGTTTTGTATAGTGTGTGAATTTATCATCAAAATACGTCACTTTTTCAAATAATATATCTATATGTCCAGTTTCGTGAATGTAGCTTTGCATTGTTAAAAGTGGCCAAGCACCATGGTCTGACCAGACACGTACGATGTGATTTCTATCTGCTAAAAAAGCACCAGGTTTATCACCGATAATCGTTGCATTAGAACCATCAATTCGAATACCTTTAAAATTATTTATAAGTAAGTCTGTTGTTGAATCATCATTAAACATAATCAGTGTTAAAAGATCCTGCCATAAATCCCGCCAGCCCCTACCACCTTTACCATAATCATGGTGTGGTAAATAAGAGTTACCAAAATTTCTTCTTAAGATCGGTTGTAGTTTTACCCATTTAAGTAAAAAACTCACATCATCTGAAATTAATTCAAATTGTAATTTCTTATTTTCTTTAGTAAAATACGTATCCACTTCATCAAGTGCTCTTAAAACTGATTGTTTATCTTGATACTTTTCATGTGTTTTGATAGCAAGTGTTTCATCTTGAAATATACCTAATGAAAAAGTGAGTTCAATTTTCTCATTTGGTTTAAGTATACGCTTTTCAAAACCAATAGCACCCATAGCTTCATAGCCGTTTCTTATCTGTGTATTGGTTTGGTAAATACCTTTTGGAAAGTTAAACGTACCACCATTTAAAAAATCATCTATGTTTGTAATATATCTGTTGATTTTTAGATCATTACTGTATGCAAAGAAACTGTAAGTATAATTGTTTAGTTTATGACCACGTTCATCAAATGATAGGGTCGGTTGAACTAAAATACCTTCTGACTTTACTTTAATTTGATTTAGTAAACCTGTCACATGTCTATGATCTCTTATATTATCTGCACTGCGTGCATAAATTGGTGTAGCTGTTATGACATCTAGCGTCATATCTTTTGTACTTAAATTTGTAAATGTTACATGATGCAGTTCAACATTATCCATTAAAGGAATAAAAGAAATTGTGTCTATTTTAAATAGTTTATTTATTCTTTCTACTTTTTGGTAGAGCTGACTCACCTCAACATGAACCACATCATCTTGTTGATGATGTGTATTACCATTTAAATAATAGATTTCATCGTTTACAGTGAAAATGATATTTCTAGACATTTGATTTGCATATAAGTCTAGTTCTGATGTTGGTTCCAAATAGTAATGGTGATAATCTAGCTTTAAATCA
>CAZRKJ010000050.1:0-8870 GCA_964600775.1 uncultured Acholeplasma sp. | reverse complement strand
TTCACTGTTACGCGGAACGTGGCTATACTAATAGCCACGTTATCGCGTACTAAACTGTGCCTAAAAAGTTGACTTATTGGATGATTTATTTTAAAAATATGGACTAGATATAATTATGCTGGGTTACAGGCACATGACTCCAGTGATGTTTTCCGACCCCAGCGGTAAGTTCCCATTCTTAATAACGTTAGCTATAATTGGTCTAGTTGTTGGAGCAGGTGTTGGTGCTGGTGTCGGTCTTAGTCAAGGACATACAGGATGGCAATTAGTTGGTGATATTGCGTTAGGCGGTTTGATAGGTGGTGTAGCTGGCTTATTGATAGGCGCTGGAATAAGTGGAGCATTAACAGGAGGTTTCTTTTCCAGTTGGACAGGAGTAAAAGCAGGGGCTCAATTAGTATATGGTATGTATAAAGTTGGAGGTGCAGCTGCCGCGGGCTATATGATGTTAGATAATTTAGGACACTCATTCAGTCAATTTACACATGTTTTTTATTCTGGTGGATATGTTGATAATC
Organism: uncultured Acholeplasma sp.; assembly: GCA_964600775.1. Lineage (GTDB taxonomy): Bacteria > Bacillota_I > Bacilli_A > Acholeplasmatales > Acholeplasmataceae > Acholeplasma. Next base: position 8,352 of record CAZRKJ010000050.1, on the reverse strand, counting down.
AGGGGAATATTGTTGATGTATCAAAAAATAGAGCTGCTGAATTAGCTAATGCAACTGGCGGAAAAACAATCGACATGACTAGAATAGGCACATATTTAACAAAAATGGGATACTCTTCTGATCACTCTGCGTGGACTTATGCATCAGCTAATTTTGCAAATCAAGTACCATATTTGGGTAAAGTTCATGCGATTTTATATTATCCAGGTATGAGTGAGGCAAGCGTATGGCTGACTACTGAGCTGCCAAGTCTAGTGAAAAGATTTATCGAAATAATCATTGGAGGATTGTGATGAAATATTTTATTACACCACTAGAATTTAATATAGAAAGACAATTTAGGAAACATAACGAGATATACCTTTATTTATATGATAATAATCAGTGGGAAAGAATGATTCTAATCACAAGACTTGATTATCAAAATGGATATTTTAGACTTCCCAAATTAACAAAGAAAGAACTTTTTGATATTGTATTTTCTTATCAGTCGGATCAATTTATAAAATATTTACCTAAGAAAAGAAGTTTTGATGTAAATAGAGATAAACTTTACAAAGAGTGGAAGAAACCGACCGATGATGATCATAATTTTTACGGTGCCATTTCATTTTTGTTTTATAACTATCAAAATGAACTTCTTGATAGAATTGAACAGGAATTGATTCAGGGTCATCACATTGAATCAATAATAGAATTACTTAACATTGAACTCTATTGTGATGTAGATGCGATTAGCAAACTACAATCAGGAGAAAGAAAAGATCTTATCATAAGATGGAACAATATTATCAATAACAGAATTTAAACGTTGCATTTTTCATGTATATAAGCACCAAGTAAAAGGTTATTTTCACTGTTACGCGGAACGTGGCTATACTAATAGCCACATTATCGCGTACTAAACTGTCTTGGTGTTAAGTTCCACTAAACCATATCTCATCAAATATGTAGTCTAAGAGTGTAAAAACGCACTCTTTTTTTCTATTTAAAATCAGCAAATGCCATTTTATGTCGTTAGTCATTCATATACTTAAGGCATAAGAGGTGCTTACAGACATGGAAAAAACAAATAAAATAAAAGTAAGAATAGTTCTTTCTAACTATTATAAAGATGAGGCAGATAAAACTATTTATGAAATAGTTTTAAGACTTATAGACAAAGAACTAGAAAGTAGGTTTTTAAATGATGAATCAAGTAAACAAAATAACAGCACTTTATTGTAGATTATCCAGAGATGATGCATATCATGGGAATAGTTGAAGTATTAAGCATCAAAAAGATATGTTAGTTGAATATGCAAAGCTTAATGGATTTGAAAATATAAGATACTATGTTGATGATGGCTATGCAGGCACATCATTTGAAAGACCCGATTTTGAAAGGCTACAAAGTGATATTGAAAAATGTATAGTTAGCACAATCATCACTAAAGATTTATCAATACTTGGTAGAGTTTATTTAAAAACAGGTTTCTATATAGAAAACTACTTTCCAAAACATAAGGTGAGATTTATAGCAATCAACAACAGCGTTGATTACAGTAAAGAACATCAAGAGGTTACACCATTTAGAAATATCATGAATGAGTGGTATGCTAAAGATATTAGTAAGAAAATAAAGTCTGCATATCGAATCAAGGCACTTGAAGGAAATTTTACAGGTTCATATGCGCCATATAGCTATATGAAAGATCCAAACAATAAACATGAATTAATAGTTAATCCTGAAACCGGACCTATAGTTAAGAAAATCTTTGAACTTGCAAAATCAGGTCTTACAACATTTAAAATATCAGTTTCAGAAATAATTTGATGGGTAAATCAATATAAAGCGTTTTGAAGTACTGCTGATAGACGTGGTAACGCAACTAAAAAGCAAAACCCGAATAAGGGATGGCCAAAACATTCAATTAACTTAGGAGATATGATAAAACAACGAGTAATTTTAGAGTTCTAGGCATGCATATCATGGATAAGCTAACTACTGCAATATCAACTATTTGATTTGAATAAGGCGTTTTTCTAAAAGAAACGCCTTTATTGTAATGTAAAAACTTTCACATATATTTCTAAATCATAATAATCTAAAAAATAAAGTGATAAAATGTAATACATATATAACACAAAAGACATTTATACGCATATTTTGTGAGAAGGCAGGTATACAATGCTTGAGGTAAGAAAATTAACAAAATATTATACAATTGGGGAACAAAGATTTGATGCTGTCAAAGGCATCGATTTACGTTTTAGACGTGATGAGTTTGTTTCTATTTTAGGTGAGTCTGGTTCTGGTAAAACAACCCTTTTAAATTTGATTGGAGGCCTAGATCGTTATAATAGTGGTGATATTATCATTGATAATGTCTCAACTAAAAATTATAAAGATAGAGATTGGGATGCATATAGAAATCATCGTGTTGGTTTTGTTTTCCAAAACTATAACTTAATTACACATTTGGATATTTTATCTAACGTTGAGCTTGCTCAAACGTTATCTGGTGTCTCTAAAGAAGAAAGAAGAAATCGTGCAATTGAAGTTTTAACCCGCGTAGGTTTAAAAGATCATATTAAGAAGAAACCAAATCAATTATCTGGTGGACAACAACAGCGTGTATCGATTGCACGTGCACTTGTTAATAATCCAACAATTATTTTAGCAGATGAACCTACGGGTGCACTAGATAGTGAAACCAGTGAAGATATCATGAATCTATTAACCGAAATCTCTAAAGATAAGTTAATTATTATGGTTACACATAATAGTGATTTAGCTAAGAGATTTTCAAATCGTATTGTCAGGTTAAAAGATGGTGAAGTTATTGGTGATACAAACCCTTATGAAGTTAAAGATAATAAGGATTTGAAAACAGATACATCAAAATCTAGTATGAGTTACTTTACAGCTCTAAGGTTATCATTTAAAAACATGTTAACCAAGAAAACTAGAACTTTAATTACAGCACTTGCAGGGTCAATCGGTATTATTGGTGTTGCGCTTGTAATGTCTTTACAATACGGTTTTACAACGTATTTAAATGATATGGAACGTGGAACATTTGCAGGACTACCACTACGTGTGAGTCGTTCGTATACAGATTTTAATGCAATATTAAATGCCAATAGAGATAGAGAGACACCTGATCCGGTTGAAGGTGGTATCTTAGGCTATGAACCAGAAATTAGTTTTGCTTTTGCATCAAATGATATTACACAAGATTATATTAATTATATTGAAAACAGTAATATTAGAGATTTTGGTACAGTAGTATATCAATATGATTTTAGAACACAGTACTATTATTTTGATGGACAAAACTTAAATACAAATCCAAGGTCTAATCCACAGCCACCGTTTTCTACAACAGGTAGTAGTTATATCAATCAAACAGCCTTCTCTTATGAATTTATTAATGAATATTTTGATATAGTAAATGGTTCAATTTATAATCCAAATGCATATCAGGCAATGCTTGTTGTGGATGAAGCTAATAGAATACCTAATAACGTTTTAAGGTTCTTTGGCTTAAACACTAACGAAATCATTCCCTATGAAGATCTTGTTGGAAGTACATTTAAAATATATACAAATAACGCCATGTATAAAGAAAATGCAGGCATGTTTACAGAACGTACATTAAATAGTGATCAAGCTGATTTATTAGGTATTTATAATGATAGCAATAATCCTTATGTTATTGAAGTAGAAATTTCTGGAATCATCAAAGTGAATACAACCTTTATTTCAGTAAGTGAGGGTATAGTTTATACATCTAAGGTTGCTGAGCGCATTATCGAACTAAACACACAATCAGATGTTGTCATTGCGCAAGAACTAAGTGAAACATCAGTTGTTACAGGACAAAGTATTAATCTAAATAATACAAAACAAGACCTACTATACCGTTTAGGTGGTATAAGTATCCCAAGTGGTATCTTAATTTATCCAAACAGTTTCAATGATAAGGAAGAAATTATTAATATATTAGATACATATAATGTTGGTCTAGATGATGCAACTCAAGTAAACTATGTAGATAGTGTAGCAGCCGCTGTTACAATGATTAAAACAGTCATGGATTCTATTAGTGCAGTCTTAGTAGCGTTTGCTTCTATTTCATTATTTGTATCCAGTGTAATGATTGGTATTATTACCTATACATCTGTTTTAGAGCGTACCAAAGAAATCGGTATTTTAAGATCTATTGGTGCACGTAAAAAGGATATTTCACGAGTATTTAATGCAGAATCTATTTTAATAGGATTCTTTGCAGGTACATTGGGTGTAGTAATTACCTATATGCTCGTACCTATTATAAATATCTTCTTAGAAGAACCAACGGGTAATAGTAACATTGCACAACTCTTCTACCTCCATGCAATCTTATTAATTATTATATCCATTGCATTAACCTTTATTGCAGGATTAATACCATCTAAAATTGCAGCTAAAAAAGATCCTGTGGCTGCTTTACGAAGTGAGTAAAATAAGGTATAATATCTATAACACGAAGAAAGAGCTAATTTTAAGCAATATTTTGTAGAGAGTCTGTAATTGGTGCAAGCAGATAATATACTTAAAAGTTCCACTCTGGAGTGATGCTAAAACCATCCGATTAATTCTGCGTTAAAGAATATTAAGCGCTATTGTTATAAGCAATAGAATTAAGGTGGCACCGCGATATGATTTTAATCGTCCTTAGACTATTTTTAGTCTAAGGACATTTATTTTATAAAGGAGAAAAAAAGATGCTAGATTTAAAATATATCACAGAAAATATTGACACTGTCATAGAAAAACTAAGTACCAGAGGTACTGATTTTAGTTATTTAAGATCACTTGTTGATCTACAAGATAAACGACGTAAATGTATTATAGAGGTTGAAGAATTAAAAGCAAAGAAAAATGAATACTCAAAAGAAATCGGCAATCTAAAACGCCAAAAGTTAGATGCAAGCGAACTACTTGCTCATGTTGAGAGATTTAAGTTTCAAATACCAGCTTTAGAGGAACAACTAGCTTTAATTGATGAGCAAATTGAAGCGATAATGATTGTGTTACCTAATATCCCAGCAGAAGATGTACCTGTTGGGGTAGATGAATCTGCAAACGTTGAGGTTAGAAAATGGGGAAAAATTAGAACGTTTGATTTTGAAATCAAAGATCACATCCAAATTGGTGAGGCTTTAAATATTTTAGATTTTGAACGTGCAACTAAAGTTACTGGACCACGCTTTGTTGTTGATAAAGGGTTAGGTGCAAGACTTGAGCGTGCACTCATTAACTTTATGATGGATACACACAGTAAAACACATGGTTATACAGAGATTATTCCACCATTTATCGTCAATGATAAATCCATGTATGCAACTGGTCAGTTTCCTAAATTTAAAGCTGATGCTTTTAAGTTAGAAGGGTTTGATTGGTATTTAAATCCAACAGCTGAAGTACCTACAATCAATTTATACCGTGATGAAATCATTGATAATGAAATATTACCCATACAGTATGTAGCATTCACCACTGCCTTTAGATCAGAGGCCGGTTCTGCAGGTAGAGATACACGCGGTATTTTAAGACAGCATCAATTTAACAAAGTAGAACTCATTAAATTTACAAGACCAGAAGATTCAGAGATTGAACACCAAAATATGCTACAAAACTCTGAAAAAATACTACAGTTATTAAATATTCCTTACCGTGTGATTGTATTATCAACAGGTGATATGGGCTTTGGTATGTCAAAGACATATGATATTGAAGTCTGGTTACCAGGTCAAAATATGTATCGTGAGATAGGTTCTATATCAAATGCAAAAGACTTTCAAGCACGTCGTGCAAACATTCGTTTTAAACGAACCAAAGACAGTAAGACAGAATACGTACACACTTTAAACGGATCTGGTCTTGCCGTAGGTCGTACAATTATTGCCATACTAGAAAATTATCAAAATGCAGATGGTAGTGTAACAATACCAGAAGTGCTCATACCTTATATGGGTGTGTCTTTAATTAAATAATGGTATTTGTAACAATAATTAACATACTTTTCTACAAATATTGAGTATTTATTCATATCAATATATACTATAGTTACTTCATTTTTCTCTCTCGAATAGCCGCCTTTATAAGGGGGCTATTCCTTTATATACTTAATGGACCAATTATGTGATAAAATTATAATACAATTAATGAATCCAAGGGGGACACAATTAATGAAAATATATTTTGTAGAAGATGAAATAAATATTTCAGAGATTATTCGAAAATACTTAACAAGAGAAAACTATGATGTTACTGTCTTTTATGATGGTGAAAGTGCCATGAAACACGTTGGAGATCAAGTAGATCTATGGATTTTAGATATAATGCTTACAGGCGAGATTGATGGTTTTGATCTTATAAAAGCTATATCCAAAGCAAATCCTGAAGCAGCTGTAATCTTTACATCTGCAAGAGACCAAGCGCTAGATAAGATTAAGGGGTTAGAACTTGGTTCAGATGATTATATCGCTAAACCATATTCGCCTAAAGAATTAATGTTACGTGTAAAAGCGGTATTAAAACGTAAAAATTCTAGACCAGGTCATATGACATATAGTGATTATACAATCCAATTAGATTCAAGAGAAATTCGTCATGGTGATAAATTAATTGAACTAACCAATAAAGAATTTGAAATGTTATTAGTGTTTTTAAAAAATAAACAAGATCCAATTGAAAGAAAACTATTACTGGAAACAATTTGGGGTAAAAACTATGTAGGATCAGACCGTGTAGTGGATGATTTACTTAGACGTTTACGCTCAAAAATGCCTTTACTAAGAATAGAAACTATTTACGGGTTCGGCTATAGATTATTATGAACAAATTAAAACTTGCCACACAATTAAATATCATATTTTCATTTGTCACGATATTGGGTGGTATGTTTTTTTTGTTTATCGTCAATTTGAGTTTTACTAAAGCTTATGAAAATCAAAATAAAACATATTTAGATAATTATTTTGCTGAAATTTTAAGAATCTATGAACTAAATCCAACAAATTTTTCATACAATAACTTAACCAAATATAATGACTTTTTCATTATAGAAGAAGATCAAGTGATTGCATATTCAAGAAATAACGTTGAAGAACACGAGTTTAATCGTATAACAAACAAAATATTAAGAGATCATTTTACTACCCCACAAACCTATTCGGTTTTAAATTTTAGGTACACAATGGATGGCGATAGTGCATATATTGGTGTAATTAAAAGACCGTTATATGGACCGAACTATGGTGTCTTTGCCGTATCAAATGCAAAAGCATTTATTGGAGATATGACAGGTAATATACCGTTTTATACGACACTAGCATTCTTAAATTTATTAGTTTTAGGTAATATTATTGTTTGGCTCTGGAGTACAAGTACAGTTGGGAAATTAAAAGAGTTGCAAACAAGTGTTGATAAAATGATTGAAGAAGACTATCAAACAGAAGTTAAATTAGAAGGTGGTGCAGAAGAAATAAACAGCCTTGCTGAAACCATCAATAATATGCGTATTGAAATTAAAAATAACGAAGATACTAAAAAAGAAATGATTCAAAACTTAGGACATGATCTTAAAACACCGATTGCTGTTATCAGGTCTTATGCAGAAGCGATTCAAGATGGCATTGAAAGCGTTGAGTCCACTGAGCTTATCATAAAGCAATCAGAACTTCTAAATAAAAAAGTAAGACAATTGATTGAATATAGTAAGATTGGATATATTGACAATCACAATACTTATGAGCCAACTTCTTTTAAGAAGATTGTTGAGCAAGTTGTTAATAACTATAAATATATTACAGACATTAAGTTTATTATTGATATTGAAACAGACTGGATACATGTTATGGATCCAGAAAGTGCACATATTGCAATATCTAATATCATTGATAATGCAGTACGGTATGCAGTAACTAAAATAGTTGTTCAAATCACAGAGAAAAAACTCACCATCTTTAATGACGGTGAGCACATTGAAGCGCATGTATTACCCAAGATATTTAAGGCATACGAAAAAGGTTCAAAAGGTCAATTTGGTTTAGGCTTAGCCATTGTTAAAGAAACAATGGATAGATTTGGATTAAAAGTATCAGTTTTAAATCACGCAAATGGTGTATTATTTACGATAGAGCTGCAATAATCATTGCAGTTCTTTTTTTATAATCATCATTACTTAATTGACTTGATTGGTTTGGTAGTACGACCGTGATATCATTTGTATCATATCGTGGGATAATATGTACATGATAATGAAACACAGTTTGTCCAGCAGCTGCACCATTATTATTTAAAAGATTGATACCTTTTGG
>CAZRKJ010000049.1:0-9061 GCA_964600775.1 uncultured Acholeplasma sp. | reverse complement strand
TAAGACTTGGCGAGTAGAGTCACTCTACAAGCCAAGTCTTTTACTTTCACATGATTCACATAAAAACACCCTAGGATAACGTTATATAGGTCGTAATATGTTATAATATTAACGTAATAAACGAACAAGCGAGGTATAATTTATGCTTAAAAAAGTATATAGCATCTTAGCTATATTATTCACTTCAGCGATACTGATTGCATGTACACCTGAAGTTACATCTGTACAATTACCCGTATTAAATGGTTTAAATACAGCTGAAATAACAACAAGATTAAATGATCTTGGTTTTGAATTTGAAATACAAGAAGAAATGAACTTTAGTGTTACAGAAGGTACTTTTGTACGTTATGGTAATGGATTAGTTCCTGGACGTACAGTAAATCCTAGTGAAGAAACATTACTTGTTTTTATTTCTACACATAAAATGTTTTTACCAGACTTAACCGGATTAACAGAATCTGAAATTACAAATAGACTAAGAGGTTTCCAAATCAATGTTACCTACTCATATAGAGAAACAACAGAAGTAGAGCCAGGTTTATTTATTGAGTATGCAGGAACTTTTGATGTTGGTACAGAAGTCTATAGAAATACGAATGTTCCAATTGTAATATCAACTTATCCAGATAGTTATCGTTCACCAATTATGATTTCAAAATATGTATCTGGTTTAAACAATGATAAAGCTTTAGAGATATTTAATGGTTTAGAAACTGAAGTAGACTTAAGTGGTTACACATTAAACTTTTATTTAAATGGTAGCGAAACAGTTACACATTCATTTGAAATTCCAGAAAATACAACCTTAGCTGGCAAAGATACATTATTACTTGTACATACAAATGCAAATGAAGACTTAAAAGCTAAAGCAGACATATTGACAGACACACTGACATTTGATGGTAATGACTACATTGCATTAAACGATCATATGGATGCGCAAATTGATGCATTTGGAAACTTTGGTATGCAAATATTCTTCTTTGGTAATCAAATTCGTGTAAGAAAATCTAGTATTGTTGAATCAAATTTAGAATTTACTACAGATGAGTGGGATATTTATCATAGAGATCACTATGACATACTAGATAGCCATCCAACAGAGTTCCCAACAACATTTACATTCCATCCTGAACATTTAGAACTTGACTTTTATACACAACCAAATGGTATGTTAGAAGTTACATATATTAGTAACAATGATGGTGATACCGCTAGATTCGTTGAATTAGAAGAATCTGTTCGTTTCTATGGTATAAACACATTAGAATCTGGTGACCCAGATCCAGTTAGAAGAGCAATTGCTGAGGCTTCCGGTGCATTTGTTAGACAAAGACTTGATAATGCAACAACAATTTATTTACAAAGTCCACCAGATGGTAGAAATACAGAAACTTATGGACGTTATTTAGGTTGGATTTGGTATGATGGTAAATTAGTAAATTATGAAGTGGTTTTAGCAGGTTATAGCCAAAACTTCTATAATGATCCAACGGATTCACTAATTTTTAATGGTGTAACACTCAATGAATGGTTTAGACGTGCTGAGAGTACTGCACGTGCAAGTCGTTTAGGTATATGGGCGCTTTAATATAAATGAAATACATTAAAGCAATCCTATACACAGCATTAATGTCCATCTTGTTTTTAACTGGGATTATTGTTGTAGAGGGCATCGTAAGTGCCCAACAAATTGATGAAATTGTTCAAGAAGCCCTAGATGCAGATGATTACCAAATCATGCTCAGTGGTCAATATCAAAAAAGTGAACCAATTATTGTTGAAACGGCTTTACTTGACGGTTTAACTGTAACCATTCGTGGTTATGAGACAATGTCAGTTTTAGATGATGTTGAAGTTTACTATTTAGAATTTATTGTTTATGCAACTATGGGAGAAATAGATCCTTTTGCAGATGTTTCTTTTGAACTTACAAATGGTGAGTATGCAATAAAATTCTTAAAACTATTAAACCGTGAATTATATTTAGTCGTTAGTGAGTCCAATGATACAAGACTTATGGTAAGTGAAATATTTACCAGTCCAGATACAACATTAGATGAATTAAAATTAACTTATGAAGTATCTGGTGAAGAAACAGTTCTAACCATACCTTTAGGCCTATCAAATAGTGACTTAACACTATCATCAGAGATTGAAACTTATAAAGCGCTTAATAATAATACCTATCCAATAGAAGATACGGACACAATCCGTCTTCAAGTGCCAATTATGTTAAATACAGTTCGTGCGGTTATTATTACAGTGATCGTAGAATTAGTATTGATTATTGCCTTAACTGTATACATCTATGTTATCAAACCTAGACGTAAACTAGGTAAAATCAATCCAACAAAGCACCTACAAAAGGATATAGAAAAAATCACAGATATTCCAAAAGAATAAACTATAATTAGGGTGTTATAATACATACTTTTGGTATGTTAAGGTAACACCCTTTGTTTATCCTTTGAACACACATGTAAAGAAAAATAATAAATTGTGCGAAAAGTACGAAATCCTTTATTAAAAATAAAGGAGTTGTGTTATACTAATATATTCTAGATAAGATAGGTATAAAAAATGGAAATACAAATAATAGAGGCAATCAAGAGGCATCAAACAATAATCATTCATAGACACAAGCAACCAGACTTAGATGCATATGGTTCGCAACTTGGTTTAAAAGCAATTATTAAAGAAAACTTTAAGGATAAATTTGTATATGCTGTTGGTGATGATCAAGCATATATGTTTGAAAATACAATGGATATTATAGATGATAAAGTATATGAAGGCGCACTAGTTTTTGTTTTAGATACAGCTGCAGAAGCACTGATATCGGATAAAAGATTTAAATTAGGGAAGATGCTCATAAATATTGACCATCACCGAAATGATACAAATATCAATCCAGATATTTTCTATCATAAACCAGAACTAATTTCTTGTAGCCAAATGATTGGTGAGATTGCAGTTAAGGGTGGTTTAAAATTAAATAGTGAAGCTGCATCAAATATTTATGCAGGTATTGTAGGAGATAGTGGCAGATTTCAGTATGTTACAAATATCAATGCAAAACAAACCTTTGAGGTTGTTGCGCATCTGATGCAATATGATGTTGATATAAAAGCAATATATGACTTTTTAAGCTTAGAATCCTTAAGTAAACGTGTTGCTAAAGACAAATTTAGAGAGTTTAATTTAACTGCATATAATGTAGCTTATAGATTTAATGATTTAACAACAATTAAAGATTCTGGTTTAACGTTTCAAGAAGTTTCAAGAGGTACCGTCAATATGATGGCTGGTATTAAAGAAGTATTAATATGGGCAAACTTTAGTGAAAATGAAGCTGGTGAAATTATTGGTGAATTTAGAAGTAAAGATATCTCAATTGTAGATATTGCCAAAAAATTTGGTGGTGGTGGACATGCAAATGCATGTGGCGCAACACTAAATAGTTGGGAAAGCGCACTTGAAGTGGTTAAGAGTTTTGATGAAAGGATGAAACAGTACAATGATTAAAGATATCGTAAAGAAAATTAAGAAGTATCAAAGAATAATAATTTATGGTCATGTAAGACCAGATGGAGATTGCTACGGCGCACAGTTTGGTTTACAAAATATGATTAAGAATGCATTCCCTGAAAAGGATGTGTTTGTAACGGGAGAAATATCTGAATTTGTAAGTTTTGTTGGTAGACCAGATATCGTTGTTGGCGAATCTAATTTAGAAGATAGTTTCTATGAAGATAGTTTATCTATTGTTGTAGATACAGCCAACAAATTAAGAATCTCAAACCAAAAATATAGTTTAGGTAAAGAGATCATTAAAATTGATCATCATATTCCTGTAGATAGTTTTGGTGATATTGAATGGGTTGATACAACATTCCCATCATGTGCACAAATGATGGCTTACATGTCAACACAAGTCAAAGAATTTGAAATTACAAAACCAGGTGCTGTTGCAATGTATACGGGTATTCTTACAGATACCGGTCGCTTTAAATATCGTGGTGTATCAGAATTAACACATCAAATGGCGGGTATGTTGCTTTCAAAAGGTGCAGATGTTGTAGAAATTGACCAAGCAATGTCTAATGAAACATTAGATATGCTTAGATTTAAAGGTTTTGTTTACCAAAACTTTATTACAACAGATAAAGGTTTTATATATTTAAAAATTACAGATAAAATTAGAGCAGAGTTTAATTTAACCTATGAAGAAGCAAGTTCAGTTGTTAATATGTTAGCAGGTGTTCAAGGCTTTAACGTATGGGCGCTCTTTATAGAAGATGGCGATGTTGTACGTATACGCCTACGTTCAAGTGGACCGGATATTGACAAAGTAGCAAACCTATTTAATGGCGGTGGACATGCAAAAGCTAGTGGTGCTGTATTAAATAGTTGGGATGAACTGGATGGATTTATTGAAGCTGTTCATGCCGTATTATAGTATTAAAAGGGGGAACATTAAAAATGAACTTATTAATTGATTTACCAGAAGGATTTAATGTAATTGAATCCTTTCTGACATGGGAACAATGGTTATATATGGTACTTATACCTGCTATTGTTGTCATCACGGTCACATTTTTAATCGGGTTAGAGCGTCAAAATGTTGGTAAGGCAGCAGGTATATCTAGTCATGTACTGGTGGGACTTGGTGCATTAATGGTTTCAATTACACAAAGATTATTATATATACAAGGTATTAACGCAGGTCTAGATGTTGATGGCACAAGAATTATTGCCCAAGTTGTAACGGGTATTGGTTTTATTGGTGCAGGTGTTATTATGAAGGATTCTCAAAATATTATTCATGGTATTACAACCGCATCAACGATTTGGTTTAGCGCATTATTAGGTATCGTATTAGGTATGGGCTTCTTATTTGAAGGTATCGCATTTGGCGTCTTTGTTGCTGGTTTTATTATCTTAAGAGATGTCAGACGTGGTGTTAATCCATTTATACCAACCATTGATGACATGAAGCATGCACCAACAAAATTAGATCATAATAATAAATAAAAAGGTGACGTATGCAATTTCAAACAATTGCTGCAATCGCAACCCCATTGGGTACTGCAGGAATTTCAGTAATCCGCGTATCTGGGGATGATGCAATCAACAAAGTTAATCAAATATTTAAAGGTAAGAACTTAAATAAAGTTCCAAGTCATACCATTCATTATGGCCATATTTTAAATAATGACGGGTCAATCTTAGATGAGGTTATGGTATCTGTTTTTATTGCACCTAAATCCTTTACCAAAGAAAATGTTGTTGAAATCTCAACACATGGCGGTATTTTAATTACCCAAAAGGTATTAGAACGTATTTTAGAAACAGGCATAGACCTAGCTGAACCTGGTGAGTTTTCTAAACGTGCATTTTTAAATGGACGCATCGATTTAGTTCAAGCAGAAGCTATTATGGATATAATTCATGCAACCAATGAAAATGCGATTAAGGTAGCTAATAAAGCATTAAATAAAACAACGTCCTTTATGATAGAAAATTTAAAATCTAAAGTATTAACAATGATTGCTCAAATTGAAGTGAATATCGATTATCCAGAATATGATGATGCAATCATCATGAGTAAAGAAATCATCTTTCCTAGAGTAATGGATTTACTAGATGAGATTAATGACATACTAAAACAGTCTAAGCGCACACAATATATTAGAGAAGGTGTTAAAACAGTTATTGTTGGACGTCCAAATGTTGGTAAGTCTAGCTTACTTAATGCACTCTTAAATGAAGACCGTGCAATCGTATCAGATATTGCAGGTACGACCAGAGATACGATTGATGCATTTGTAAATTTAGATGGTGTCTCTTTACACTTAATAGATACCGCAGGTATTAGAGATGCATTAGACACCATTGAAAAAATAGGTGTTGATCGAAGTAAAAAAGCTATTCAAGAGGCAGAATTAGTTTTACTAGTATTAGACTTATCTCAAAAAATGACACGTGAAGACGAATTATTACTTGAATTTACAAAACATAAAAACCGTATTATTATCGGTAACAAAAAAGATTTACCAAAGTATTTAGAGATAGAAACAATGATTCAAATATCAACCTTAGAACATGATGGTCTAAAACAATTAGAATTAGAAATACTCAAACTATTAAAGCTAGATAATTTGGTTGATAAGGATTTTAATTACTTATCTAACGTTAGACACATTCAGAAGTTAAAAGAGGCTAAAATGGCCTTAGAAAGTGTTGTAAGGGGCATTGAACAGGACATGCCTGTAGATATTTATGCAATTGACCTAACAACTGCCTGGAATCGTTTAGGTGAAATATTAGGTAACCATCAATATGGTGATTTATTAACAGAATTATTTTCAAAATTCTGTCTTGGAAAATAGATATAAACACACATTATATATGATATAATGAGTCAACAAATACAAAGTTTGGAAGGGGAATTTAAAAAAATGAGTTATGTGGCACTTTACCGTACGTATAGACCGAAGTTTTTTAAAGATGTTTATGGACAAAAAGTAATCGTCCAAACCCTTCAAAATGCATTAAAATTTGAAAAGTTCGCACATGCCTATATTTTCTCAGGACCTAGAGGTACTGGTAAAACATCGGTTGCAAAAATAGTTGCAAAAGCACTTAACTGCTTAGAAGCACCTGTTGCAGAGCCTTGTGGCAAATGTAGTGTATGCTTAGGTATTGATAAAGGTGATGTTTCAGATATTATAGAAATAGATGCTGCATCAAATAACGGCGTGGATGAGATCAGAGATTTAAGAGATAAAGTTAAATATGCACCAAGTATTGGTAAATATAAAGTATATATTATCGATGAGGTCCATATGTTAACGCAAGCAGCGTTTAACGCACTCTTAAAAACACTTGAAGAGCCACCAAAATATGTAGTCTTTATACTTGCAACTACTGAAGTACATAAAGTACCTTCAACCATTCTTTCTAGATGTCAAAGATTTGATTTTAAAAACATTGAAATGAATCAAATTGAAGATAATCTAAAATCGATTATCAAAAAAGAAAGTTTAAATATCACAACAGAAGCAATCACTGCAATCGCACGTACTGCAGAAGGCGGTATGCGTGATGCACTAAGTTTATTAGATCAAGTTGTTTCTTTTACAAAAGATCAAATCACTGAAGATGATATATATACCGTATCCGGTGGACTATCAAGACGTTATATTAATGAACTACTTTCTGTAATTTATTTAAAACAACCTCAAAAAGCATTGGATTTTCTAAATCAGATTATTAAAGACGGTAAAGATATACCAAGAATGGTTTCAGACATTATCTTAGCACTACGTGACGTATTGCTAGATAAAATAAGAAGTGAAAAGAAATATCCGGATTTAAGTCAAATACGGCCAAACTTAGTCTATGCTTATTTAGATATTTTAAATGACTTACAACAAGAACTTAAATTTACAACATCTAAACGTGCGTATTTAGAACTTGCTGTCATAAAGATGATCAATCATCAATCCATTGAAATGACTTCATTAGAAGATAAAATAACTAATTTAGAATCTGATTTGAAAGCATTAAAAGAAACATTAAATAAACAACAAACAATTCAAAAAGAAATTGTTCAAGACATACAAACAAAACCAGTCTTACCGCCTACAAATTTAAAACCTCTAGTAACAGTTAAAGAAATTGAGGATATTTTAAATAATGGTGACAGACAAAAACGTAATCTATTAAATAGAGGATGGCCATCACTTAAAGATTATGATATCCCAAGTTTAAAACCAATCGCAGAACTATTAAGTGAAGGTGCACTGGAGGCTGTTGGTAATGATGTAATGCTCTTAGTGTATGATGATATCTATACAGCAAAGACGATGTTAACACCACAGATCAAAGAAAAAGTATTAGAGATATTAAATCAAAAACAAAATCTAATTAAAGACTACACAGTTTTAATTAGACCGGACTGGTTGGTATTAAAGTCTGATTATGCAGATCAATACAATGCAGGTACATCTAGACCCAAACTAAAGCAAATTGATTTACATTTATATGAAACACCTTTAATAGAAGATAAGACAACAATTAAACAACCAGAAATTGTAGCATTCGCTATTGAATATTTTGGTCAAGAAAAAGTAAAAGTGGAGGAATAAATATGAACCCGAATATGTTAAACAAACTAAAGAAAATGCAAAAACAAATTCAAGAAGCTCAAGAACAAATCGAATCTTCTGAATTTACAGGTAAAGCAAGTGGTGTTACTGTAGTTGTACAAGGTACACGTCAAGTGCTTGATGTTAAAATTGATGAAGCATTACTAGAAGAAGTTGAATTACTGCAAGATGCAATCTTACTTGCTGTAAATGATGCTTTATCACAAATAGAAAAAACCCAAGAAGAAACCATGGGACAATTCTCAGGTGGTATGGGTGGATTTGGATTTTAATGTATCCTACAATCATTTTAGAACTCATTGAGGACCTAAAAAAACTACCAGGTATTGGTGAAAAAACTGCAGAACGTTTAGCCCTTCATATAACCAATTGGCAAGATGAAGATCTAAAGAAATTTGGCACACATCTTATAGAATTAAAGGATAAAATATCTTTTTGTAGTATATGTGGCTTATTAACAGATGACCATATATGCAAAATCTGTAAGGATCATCAAAAAGATAGTACCCAAATTATGGTAGTATCCGATTCTAAAGATGTTTTTGCTATTGAAAAAACTGGGACATTTAATGGTAGATACCATGTATTAAATGGACTAATTGATTTTTCAAAAGGCATCGAACCTAAAGATTTAAACTTTGATAAATTGACCCAACGTATTCAAGATATCAAAGAAATTATCATAGCAACAAATTCCAATGTAGAAGGCGAACTCACTGCTCAATACATAAAATCTTTATATAAAGACCAAAATCTAATGATTTCTAGATTAGGTTATGGCTTACCAGTTGGTGCTGATTTGAAGTATGCAGACCAATTAACACTTACTAAAGCAGTAGAAAACCGACAAAAGTATTAAAATTTATCTTAATTGCAAAAAG
>CAZRKJ010000048.1:0-9085 GCA_964600775.1 uncultured Acholeplasma sp. | reverse complement strand
GACTCTTCCAAATCTGTTAATTGTTCTTTATGACTTAAATATTTTTCATATGCTAGAACAGCAGCCTCTAAGCTCGTTAATTCTTTCATGAGTTTTGTAAGTTCTTTAACATCCGTCATACCAGATGCTAATTTTTCTTGTAACTCATAATATGTTTTTAACATAACTTCTAATCTTTCAAACATAATCGTTTATCTCCTTAGAAAATAGAATAACCAATGAGTCCAAATAGTGCTGATATAATAATCAGTAAAATTGGATTCACCTTTTTAAATACGATGGAAATTAATAGTATCGCAATAAATATTGTTAAACCAATATAGTCGGCTTGCCACAATAATAATCCATCTAAACCACCAAATACAGCAACTACTAATACGGATAACCCTGCCGATAAAATCATACCTAGCGTTAATGGATTAATCCATTTTAAAGCATCCTGTATTGGTTTGGCCTTTAATATTTTAGCACTAAATATAGCAATCAATAAAATTATGATAAAACTTGGTAAAATCACACCTAATGTTGCTACAATAGACCCCATAAACCCAAGTGAGTTATATCCAACAAATGTTGCAATATTAATTGCAAACGGTCCAGGTGTAGATTCTGCAATACCAATAAATTGATCCACCTCTACCAGTGATAAATATCCAGCATTAACAACATCAATACGAATCAGTGGGATCATTGCATAACCCCCACCAAAAGTAAATATGCCTATTTTAAAGAATAAGATAAAAAGTTTTATAAGTTCTATAATCACTTCACTTCACCTCTTTTAATAAATAGACCAAATAAAATTGCACAAACTGCAGTGATTAATATCAAATACACCACAGAAAAACTTGGAATGAAAAAAGATACTAAAAAGCCTATTGTCATCAATGTAACATTTAATAAATTTACACCCAAACTTTTTGAAAGTGAAAACCATGCATGAAATATTAAAACTGCTACTCCTGCATTAATACCTCTTAAGGTATTTTGCAAATAATAGTTTTCATTAAATGCTACTAAAAATATGGATATTAAAATAATAACAAAAAACGAAGGCACAACAACGCCAAGGGTTGCAAAAAAAGCACCCCAGAATTTTCTTTGTTGATACCCAATATAGGTTGCACTGTTAATCGCAAACGGACCAGGTGTAGATTGAGAAATCGCTAATAATTCTAGCATGGATTTAGATTCCATCCATTTCTTTTTTTCAACAAATTCGCGCTCCATTACACGCATCATTGCATACCCGCCACCAAAGGTAAATAGACCAATCTTAAAGAATGATATGAAAATATTGAAATATGTGTTCTTGTTCATATTTGCCTCCCTTTTTAAGGATAACCTCGTATATTCTACCATAAAAAGTCTAAAATTTGATATAATTAAAGTATACAAAGGGAGGTATAATTATGAACAATCAATTACACAACGGATTGAATCAACAAGTAGCCAATCTTGCAATATTTTTTACAAAGTTACACCATTTTCATTGGTTTATAGAGGGTAAATCTTTCTTCCAACTGCATGAAAAGTTTGAAGAACTTTACGATGAAGTCAACGAATTATATGATGAATATGCAGAAAGACTCATCATCATTGGTGGAAAACCAGCATCAAGTTTAAGTGCATATTTGAAATTAACAACACTTAAAGAATCATCTACATTAGATCCAAAATTAATGGTAGATGAAGTTGTATCAGATTTAAGTCAGCTTGTTGCAGAACTTAAAGCATTAACTACAATTAGTCAAGATTTAGGCGATGAGCAGTCAGCAGATATGTTTATCGGTACAGTTGCTGCATTTGAAAAACATATTTGGATGTATAAAGCATTTAATAAGTAGCATCATAAATAATAAACCCGGAAATTTTTCCGGGTTTTTTCATGTTTAATTTGTTGATTCATCCACATTTGATTGTTCATCAAATCTGGAATATTGTGGTGAAAATATGAATTTAATTTCACCAATGCGACCTTGACGGTTTTTACGAACTAATATTTCTGTTTGACCAGTTTGTTCACCATCATTGGATTGTGCATAATACTCTTCTCTATGAATAAACATAACAATATCTGCATCTTGTTCAATTGATCCAGACTCTCTTAAGTGTGCCAGTGTAGGTTTTCTATCAGCGGTTTTTTCAACATCACGTGATAACTGACTTAAAGCAAGTACAGGAATGCGTAGCTCTTTGGCCATTTGCTTAAGTGCTCTTGAAATTCTTGAAACTTCTTCTTGTCTATTATTACCTTCAGAGTGGATGAGTTGTAGGTAATCAATGACGACAAAATCTAGCTTGCCTTCTTGAGCAAGACGTCTACATTTTGCACGAATATCATTTATGTTTGATGATGATGAGTCATCAAAATATATATTATAATCATTTAAAATGCTTGTCATATTTTCATAATTACGCCACTCTTGTGGGGTTAAGTACCCTGTTCTTAGTTTAGAGTTTTCAATATGTGACATACTAGAAATCATACGGGTAACGAGTTGTTCATTGCTCATTTCAAGTGAAAATATTGCAATGCCTGCTTTACCACCTTTATTAAATTTAGCTGCATTTAAGGCGATATTCATCGCAAATGCAGATTTACCAACTGCAGGTCTTGCAGCTAAGATAATTAACTCTTCTGGTTGTAGGCCATTGGTATATTTATCTAGGGTTGCATAACCTGTTTTTAACCCTGTTACTTCACCTTTTTGATTTTGTAGGAAGTGTAGTTTCTCTGTGACATCACCTACAATATCCTCAACTGATTTAAATGCACCAACCTTACGACGTTGAGATAAACTTAAAATTGCACCTTCTACTTTATCTAAGTATTCAGCAGAATTAATATCTGTTGTTAAGCCTTGAGTTGCAAGTTCCTGAGCAACTCTAATCACATCACGTTTTAGTGATAAATCCTTAACAATCTCTATATATGTATCAATATGATCAATGGATACTGTATATTCAGATAACTCTAAAATATATGATAAGCCACCAACTGTTTCTAATTGAGATTTATGTTCTAAAATTGATTTTAATGAGGTATAGTCAATCGACTTACGATCATTAAATAGATCCTTCATTGCACGAAAAATAATGGCGTGTTGTGATAAGTAAAAATCACTTTCAGAAATCTCATCAAATATATTGGGTGCAGTTTGGCTATCTAATAAGATTGCCCCTAATACTGATTTTTCAGCATCCACCGCATTTGGGATTTTATTGGCCATATTTAATCTCTTCTTTCGATAATATGCACTTCAAAGGTTGCTTTAACACCTTTATCTAAACTAACAATTACAGGGTATATACCGGCAGATCCAATATCCGTTGCAAGCTCAAGTTTTTTCTTATCAATTGTAATACCATGCTTATCTTGGAATGCTTCAACAATTTGTTTAGATGTAATTGAACCAAAACGTTTGCCGTCTGCTCCAATATTAATGGATAACGTAATTGATTTGCCCTCAATTTCTGCTGCTATTTTTTTCATTAATTCTAAATATTTTTGAGCTTCAATGCGATCTTGCTCTTTTTTATCTGCTAGTTTTTTAATGTTCTCTTCATTCGCAAAGATAGCTAGTTTATTGGAAATTAAATAATTTGCATAACCACCTGCCAGTTCAATAACTTGATCTTTTTTACCTTTACCTTTAACATCTTCTAATAATATAACTTTCATAGGTGTATTGTCTCCTCCGTATTCTAATTCTAATATATGTTTTAATTGTAAATATGCATCTTTGACATTGATGTCACGAATTTGTGTTGCGGCTGAGCTTAAATGGCCACCACCACCCATTTCTTCCATCAGTAACTGCACATTAATTGCACCAAAGCTACGCGCTGAAATACCTACATATCCATCTGGGAAATTGACAATCGTAAATGATGCATCTACACCTTTAATTTCTAACAATGATTCAGATACTTGTGCAATAAAGGTTCTGTCACTATAAGATTCACTCGATGTTACAATCGCGAATCGGTCTAAAAATATTTCAACTTTACTTAATAATTCATTTTGTTTAATAATTCTTGTTAAATCATTTCTTAACCATGTTTTAACCATCATGGTGTCTGCACCATAATCTTTTAATTTAGATGCGACTTCAAACGTTCTTGAATTGGTTCTATAAGTAAATGTATTGGTATCTAGGATAATACCACCATACATAATCGTTGCCTCATATGCATCTAACTCTATTTCTCTAGGGAAGAAACTAAATAGTTCCATCATAAGTTCCACAGTTGATGATGCACCTGGGTCGATAAATGTAAATTCACCTTGAATAGATGCTTCATTGCCACGGTGATGGTCTATAACCCCAACCTTTAGTTTTAAATCAAGCAATTCTTTACTATGTACAATTTGTGGATTTTGCGTATCAAGTATTAATAATAAAGTGTCTTTAGTCTTACGCTTAATCGCATCTTCTGTGGTTAAAATATGCTTTGTTATTAAATGGTTATTTGATAATAAATACTGATAAACATCAGTTGTTGTTAAATCTAATTTTTCTAAATCAACAATTAGGTATGCTGCAACATCCGGAGTTGTTAAAGACATCTTAAGGGCTGCAATCATTGCACCAAATGAATCTAAATCAGTTTGGTCATGCCCCATAATATAGATTTGGTCTGCTTTATCTAAGGTTTCTTGAAGTCTTTGAGCAGCAAGTCTTGCATTGGTTCTACTTGATCTTGCAATGGATTCTAACTTCGCACCAAAGTATGAAATCTTTTGGTTTTGAATATTGACAACTGCTTGGTCACCACCACGCTTTTCAGCAAGTTCAATTGCGTTTTGTGCATAATCAGCTAACTCATCATACTCAATATCCCATGATGCAACACCAATAGACAAGGTCACACGCACACCATAGGCTGTTGAAATATCACGAATACGTTCTAATATTTCAAACTTTTGTTCCATCATAGCTTCAAGACGTTTTCTTTTGATTAACATCACCATACGGTTATCACCATATGGTTTTAAATAACCATTAAATGCCTCCACCCAATCAGCGATTGCTGATAAGTATTCACCTTTGATGCTTGTTTGTTCAGAAATATCAAAGTTTGCCATATTTTCTTCAAAGTTATCTAAATTCATGATACCAATGGCCGGTAAATGATCAATAAAGTCTTGTTTAATCTTTTCTCTAGATGATACATTAAATAAATAAACAACCTGGAAAGCTTCTTTATATATAACTTCATACTTCTGGTCACGAACAGATATCGTTATGGGTTGTTTATCTTCACCTAATAAATAATCAGCAAGTGCACTAGATAGTTCACTTACAGGTCTATCTATTAATTTGTTTTCAAAAATGAATTTGGCATATTGATTGACCCATTTAACTTCCTTTAATGTTTCATCAAGAACCAAGATCCCTATGGGTAGTTCATGGAAGGCATCATCACCTACTTGGTTTACACGTGGTGATAATTTACTCCATCTTGCCAATCTATTTTGTAGATTTTTAATATATTGTTTGTAGTTGCTCATTATGTATAAAATAATAAAGGTTGCAACAAATACTGTCCAAATACTAAAGGTTATGAAAACTATAACATCAATATTAGGTATATTATCTAAACTGCTTGTAAAAATGAGCGTAGCAAAAAGACCAAATATGATTACCCATATACTTATAGCTATGCCAAGTAATATTTTACGCATCAATTTCGCCCCTTTCTTTAGTAAATTATATCATAATTTATGCTGTTTGATATGCCTCTATCATCTTTTAGATGAAAGGTAAAAAAAAACAGAAACAATTTGGTTTCTGTTTTGTAGTCATTATCTATTTATATTATTCTTTAACAAATGGTAATAATGCCATATGACGAGAACGTTTAATAGCAACAGCTAATGGTCTTTGCCATTTTGCTGATGTACCTGTCACACGTCTTGGTAAGATCTTACCACGTTCAGTGATAAATCTTTTTAATAATTCTGTATCTTTGAAATCAATATGAGTGAACTTGTTTTGTGTAAAGAAACATACTTTTTTACGTTTCTTAAATCCACCACGATTTTTTCTATCTTGCATCGTTAAATTCCTTTCTTAGAATGGTAAATCATCATCTGCAATCAAGTTCTTTGTACTTTCATACAATTCATCTTGTGCACTATCTGATTGATTTGCCTCGTTTTTATTTTTATATTGTCCAGCGTTATCCGACGGATTAGAACTTCTAGACTCTAATAGTTGCACGTTATCTGCAACCACTTCTGTAACATAAACTGTGCGGCCATCACTATCTTCATAGTTTCTTGTTTGAATACGACCTTCAACAGCTAACATATTACCTTTTTTAACATAATTTCTCATGAAGTCGGCAGACCCACGCCATGTAACACAGTTAATGAAATCTGCTTCGCGTTCGCCATTTGATGCCGTGAAATTACGATTAACAGCCAGTGTAAAACTCACAACACCAACACCTGATTGGGTCATTCTGTGGTCTACGTCTTTAGTAATTCTGCCTACTAATACAACACGGTTGATCATAATTATTCTCCCTCTTTGACTTCAATATGACGAATTACAGCTTCTGTAATTTGGATGACACGTTTGTATTCAGCAATCACTTCAGGTGACGCTTCAATCAACATCCATACATAGTAACCTTTTCTATGTTTGTTGATTTCATATGCTAAATCTTTTAATCCAATTTCTTTTAAAGCTAAAATAGAGCCACCATTTGATGTCACTACATTGGATAGGTTCGCAACTAGATTCTTTAATTTTTCTTCATCTAATTGTGGATTAGCAATGTACATTAGTTCGTACTTTTTCATCGTTTATTTCCTCCTTTTGGTCTTCTTGGTCATTTCTGACAAGGATCTTATTTATTGCATTTTTACATGCTTTCTAATTATATCACTATTGTAGTTAAATAGCAACCTAACTTTTTATAATTTCATGTAACATTTTCACTACTTTTCTAACGGTTAATTGGATGTTTTGTTCCCTACTGTTTTCAGCAAAGAAAATGATGTCATCAGTATATAAAAGGTCATTATGAATGATTGATATAAATGCTAAATTATTTTCTTTACCACTAGCATAACCTGTGATAGCAACAGAAAAGTCTGCACCTGTAAATTGTCTTAAATGTTTAGCCATAAGCTCTGCAATTTCTTTTGAAACTACACCAAAAGTATCAATATCAGATTGCTTGATATTTAGTATCTTTACTTTGGCTTCATCGCTATATAGTACATAGCCTTCTTTATATACTTTAGAAGCACCTTGGAATTTAACAAGTTCATAACTTAATCTACCACCGGTCATTGATTCTGCAAAACTAATGGTTTGGTTCGTTTTTGTTAGATGATTTAATACATGTTTCATGGGATGATGACCTCCAATATTAATCTGTCAAACGCACGAGTTTCTTGGTTAAATCGTAAGACTTCAAAATTGTATGTACGACCCGAACTGATTGTACCAATTGCAGTAAATAAATCTGTATTAGATGTTATTGTAACGCCATTTACTGCCTGAATTAAATCAAACCTTTCTAAAATACCAAAACTTGATCTTGTTGATGCGACTTCAATAATTGTAACCCCAAAACTTGATTGTGGAACATAATCATATGGATTAAAATCTTCACCTTGTTCACCGAATTCTTCTGCATAGTTTAAACCAACAAATTCAGCATACGGTACGATTGTAATACCTAATCTTGGTGTGACCTCACTTATTCTACGTGTGATGACTTGTGCTACACGGTTGACGTGAATGGCATCCCCAATTAAATAAATTGTTTCACCTTCGATGATTTCAACACGCTGTGTGTTAATACCAATAAATGTACCATCATAACTAAATAATGGCCCACCTGAATTACCTGGATTTATATTTGCTGTATGGCTAATGTAGTTAGAACTTAAATCAGAAATAATACCTAAATTTGAACTTAAATTAAAGTTATCCTTAGATACCGGTGTACCAATACCAAAGACAGTTTGTCCAATAGCTAATTGAATAGATGTTCGTTTTTCACTAGTTAATGGCATAATATCAATTAAAGGATAATCAAATGCACTTTCAAACCTTACAATAGCAATATCATCACGATCGTTTTCTTGTGTCGGTACTGCATAGATATCACCTATTTCTTCATTACCTTGATTGGTTTTAACAAGCATATGTGACATCGATGAAACAACATGATTATTTGTAACAACATAGTAATAATACATATCATCCTTAGATGGTTCTTTGTGATATATTAAGCCTGATCCCAAAGATAGTTCAAAGGTCATGTAGTAACCTATTAAGTTTACTGTACTATCTTTTAGTGATTCAACCAGTGCTTGATATTCGGCATCCGTTGGTTCATCTCTAATTGTATGTTCACTTTCTAGTGGTAAACAACCTACTAAGATAAGTAAACTTAGACCTAAGCATAGTAAAAATATTTTTTTCATATTACACTAGATATCCTTCAACAAGATCTATGACTTTGTTAATATGTATGGCATCATTTAATAAAACTTCTGGTCTACCACTTGAGGTTAGTGAATATTTAACATTTATACCTATAAGTTCGCCAGTTGATTTTAAGTAAAGTGGTGAGCCTAAGGTACCTACATTTAAGTTTGTACCATGTACAATACGGTTTTCATATACACCCATAATAATGGCAGGATTACTTACATAATTAAAATAACCATTTGAAATTGGTGTACCAATTGAAAATATTGTTAAATTATCTAGTGATCTTTCCTCATCAATTCTAACTAACTCAACAACACCTAAATCAACAGATGTCGTAAAGCGAATAAGTGCAATATCCTCATCTGCTGCATAATCTACTTTAGCATTCATGACGATTGCTGTAACACTTTCAGTCGGTGTTACATGAACAGTTAAGGTCAAACTTGCCTCAACCACCCATTGGGTTGTTATGGCATAGTAGGTTGTTCCTAATACACCTTCTTCTTTCTTAACAACAACACCAGAACCTCTTCTAGTTTCAAATTCACCACCAAAGTTACCTGAGTTTACAACCGCAATACCAGCCTTTTTTAAATCTGGTATCATTTCTACAAAAG
>CAZRKJ010000047.1:0-9135 GCA_964600775.1 uncultured Acholeplasma sp. | reverse complement strand
GTATCGGATGTTGAGATACCATCTAAGATAATCGTATCACATTCAATATTTGATTTTGAGCCTTTAGCCTTTTTACCAAAAGATACTTTTCCGCGGTAGTTAACCTTACCACCACCACGAGAGATAGACTTAGAAATAATGTTTGAAGTCGTATTTGGTGCGACATGGATCATTCTAGCACCTGCATCTTGCCACTGCCCTTTACCAGCAAAAGCAATCGAAATCGTTGTGCCTTTTGCATATTCACCTAATAGAATACATGAAGGATATTTCATGTTCACATTAGAACCAATGTTACCATCAATCCATTCCATATGGCCATTTTCATATACGAATGCACGTTTTGTCACTAAATTGATGACGTTATTGGACCAGTTTTGAATGGTTGTATAGCGACATGTTGCATCTTTTTTAACAATAACCTCAACAGTTGCAACGTGTAGGGAATCTTTTTGATAAATTGGTGCGGTACAGCCTTCAACATAATTTACATATGAACCTTCATCAACAATAATTAATGTACGCTCAAACTGACCCATTTGATCCGAATTGATTCTAAAATAGGATTGTAGTGGTTTTTCAACACGCACACCTTTAGGTACATAGATAAAGGACCCGCCACTCCATACAGCAGCATTTAAAGCTGCATATTTATTATCCTTATTATTAATAACTGTACCAAAGTATTCCTTAACAAGTTCTGGGTATTCTCTAACTGCTGTATCTGTATCTACATAGATTACACCTAGTTTTTCTAACTCTTCTTTGGAACTGTGATATACAACCTCAGATTCAAACTGTGTAGAAACCCCAGCTAAATAATTTCGTTCTGCTTGAGGTATACCTAATTTTTCAAATGTTTCTTTAATCTTTTCAGGTACATCATCCCATGAATTCATTGCTTTATCGGTTGATTTAATATAGTAAGTAAAATCTTGGAAATCAATAAAACTTAAATCTGGACCCCAATTAGGATTTGGAATGTCAATAAAATTTTGATAAGACGCCACACGATAATCTGTCATCCATTGTGGTTCTTTTTTAATTGCTGAAATTTGTCTTACAATCGCTTCATTAATACCTTTACCAGTATCTAATATTGGTGTTGAATCCGTCTTGAAACCAAACTGATATTCACCAACGATGTTATCTATTTTTGCTTTTGTATCACTCATTATGATGTTCTCCTTCCAAAGGATTTAAACCTTTTTCATATGCCTTCCATGCAAGTGTTGCACATTTAATTCTTGCAGGGAATTGTCCAACACCTTCAAATGCAATCGCATCCTCAAGTATGGTCTTGTCTATATTATGCTCACCTGTGAGCATATCATAAAATGTTTGAATTATTTTTTTAGCTTCCACAATATCTTTATCTTTTAAAAGTTCTGATGCAATGGATGCGGATGCACAGCATATACTGCAACCTTTGCCTTGTTGTTTTAAATCTATAATCTTATGGTCATTCATAAGTAGTTGTACAACCAAATCATCACCACAAGTCGGGTTATTTAAATGGACCGTTAAATAGCTCTCATCATTGATTAAGCCTTTGTTTTTAGGGTTTTTGTAGTGATCCATGATGACGGAACGATATAATGTTTTTAAGTCCATGTATAAATCCTTTCTATAGATTGTGGAAGAAATCTCTTGTTTCTAGGATTGCTTTTATAAGTACATCACAATCCTCAATACTATTATATATTGCTATTGATGCACGAACAGTTGCATCTTGTTTTAAATACTTCATCGTTAATTGGTTACAATGATGTCCAGCTCTAACCGCTACACCATATTGGTCTAAAAAGCTTGCTGTATCGTGTGGGTGAACTTCATTTATATTAAACGAGATAATGGATGTTTCACCTTTTAAATTATAAATTGTTATACCAGTTTCATCTTTTAACTTTTCTATACAATAATTTCTTAAAGATATTTCGTGTGCATATATATTTTCAATACCTACACTTGAAATAAATTCTAGTGCCTTACCAAGTCCAATTGCTTCAGCAATAGGTGGTGTACCGGATTCAAATTTGTACGCACCACTTTTCCAAGTGCTTTTATCTATACCAACTTGATCAACCATTTCTCCACCAAACTCAGCTGGAGGTATTTGAAGCATTAATTTAGGTTTAATATAAAGCACACCGATACCATTTGGTCCATATGATTTATGTCCACTAAATGCTAGCATATCTACATCTAAATCTGAAACATCTGTTTTAACATGAAGAATTGATTGTGCAGCATCAAGAAATACTAACGCGCCAACATCATGTGCAAGCTTAATCATTTCATTAATAGGTGTTATATAGCCCATAACATTAGAGATATGATGTGTAACGACCAGTCTGGTTTTTACACTTAAAACTGATTTAAAGTTTTCAATTGTAATCATACCCTCTTTTAATGGAATAAATTTGACGTGAACTGCCATTTTCTTAGCAAGTTCTAGCCAAGGTAAAAGGTTAGAGTGATGCTCAAGTTCTGATATAACAATCTCATCACCAGGGTTAAATAAATGTTCTAAACTTTTAGCTGCCATATTAATACTGTGTGTTGTAGACTTTGTAAATACTACAGCATCTGATTTAGCATTAATAAACTCAGCCACTAAATTTCTAGCATTTTCATAGGCATTCGTTGCTTCTGCTGCTAAATGATATACCCCACGGTGGACGTTTGTACCATTAAATGCCATATAATTGGTCATGGCATCAATCACTGATTGATGCGTAAAACTAGAAGCTGCAGAATCAAAAAACCTAATGTCAGGATACTTTTGATAAACAGGAAATTGTTGTCTAATTTTACTTACATCGATCATATTTATATTCTCTCGTTTACGATTTTAATAACATTTTCTTTGATGAGTTCATCATCAACTTCATCAATAATTGGTTGTAGATAACCATTAATAATTAAACGTTGTGCTTCAATTAAACTCAAACCACGACTTCTTAAATAAAATAGTACTTCCTCTTCCATCTTACCAACAGTAGCGGCATGTCCTGCTGTTACATCATGTTCATCAATAATTAAGATAGGATTGACATCAATTTGAGCAAGGTCATTTGTAATAATACCTTTTAATGTTTGAAAAGCCGCAGAGCCATTCATCCCTTGTTCAATTTGACCGACACCATTAATCTTAATAATACCATTTTGACCAGCAATACCAATATTGGTCATTTCAGCTGAACTAAATGGTGCATAGTGCGTCATGTGAATATCTAATTTTTGATTATGGTCTGTACTAGAAACTGTAATTGTACGTACCTTTAGACTTGCACCTTTACCATTTAAATCTAAGTATAATTTTGCATCCATAACATTATTAATAAAGCCACCAATAAACTCCATATTCGAGTCTCTTAAGCTACTTGATTTAAAGTTAAGGGTTGCATTTTTAGATTGTAGTTCTGTTAATAAGAGTAGTTTTACCTGTGAATTATCTTTAAGCTCTAAAAATACATCATAAGATACATCACTTAAATCTTGGTCGGTTAATTCTAAAATAATTTTAGCCTCAACACTTTCTTCAACAATAATATTTAAGTTCGTTAATGTACGATTTTGAAGTTTAATTGTTAAAGTATCTTTAAAAATTGATTTTTTTAATAATTTTAATGTATTGTCATGAAATGTAACACCACTTGGTAGTGATTGGTTAGTTACACTTGTTAAATTGATAATACTCATAATTATTCTTTACCAACTTCAAAATCAATGCCTAATTCTTCCTTAACCCATTCATATCCAGATTGATCAATCTTTTCAATTAAGTCACTACCACCTGATAAAACAATTTTACCATCAATCATAATATGTACATGTGTTGGTTTAATATAATCTAAAATTCTTTGATAGTGGGTAATTAATATACATCCAAAATCATCTGAAACCATTTGGTTGACATTTTCACCTACGATACGTAGTGCATCAATATCTAATCCTGAGTCGATTTCATCTAAAATAGCAATTTTAGGTTTTAATGTCTTAAGTTGAAGAATTTCATTACGCTTTCTTTCACCACCAGAAAAACCTTCGTTTAAGTATCTATGTGGTAAATCTTCACGCATCTTTAAATCCGTAGCATTTTTTTCATAATCCATAATGAACTTAATTAAAGGTACGTCTTTACCAGTTACAGCTTTAAGTGCAGAACGCATAAAATCAGAATTAGTAACACCACTAACCTCTTGTGGATATTGCATTGCTAAAAATAAACCTGCACGTGCACGTTCATCGACTTCTAACTCTAATAGGTCTGCATCATCTAAGGTTGCACTCCCTTTTGTAACTTCATATTTTGGATGTCCCATCAAAGCGGATGCTAATGTGGATTTACCGGTACCATTTGGTCCCATAATGGCATGTACTTCACCTGTTTTTACAGTTAAGTCTACACCCTTTAAAATTTCTTTACCTTCAATTTTTACATGAAGGTCTATAATGTTTAATGTTGACATGATTGCTCCTTTATATATCCGTTTTTTGCCTTCTTAATTATAACATTTTAACGGTGCTTAATTAAGTAATAGGCTTATTAAGGTTGAAATCTTATCTCACAATCTTCTGGATTCCATCGATTTGACCAGAATTGTGGGATTGTTTCACCATAAAATACGATACTTAGATTTGTGTTACCTATAAATGCGTTAAACCCTACATAAACAATTGAATCTGATAAAGACACTTCAGTGAGTAAAGGATTATATGCAAAAGCAAAATCTGAAATGCGCTCTACATCTCTTAAGCTAGAAATAATGAGTAAATTTGGATTTGATGAGAATGCACCAGTACCGATTATTCTAATACTAACACCTAAATCAATGCGGAATAAATTCGCATTACCTGCAAAAGCATTATCATCGATGATTTCTACTTTATTTGGTAATTCTATATGTTCAAAGTTTAGATTATTTCTAAATGCTTCTTTTCCAATTCTAACTAAATTTGGTGGGAAATGAACGGTTGTAAGGTTTGTTGCACCAAAGAACATTAAATCATCGATTTCAGTTAAATTATATGGTAAATCTATTTCAGTTAATGACCTATTATTATAAAAGGTTCTTGGTCCAATTCTATAAATCGTATTCGGTAAAATGATTTGTTCTAAGTTGATTGCATTTTCAAATACACCTGCACCTAATGTATCTAAACCATGTGGTAATACAATGGATGTTAAACTTGTTGTACCCATAAATGCACGCGATCCTATTTGGCGTACACCCATAGGTATTTCAATATCTGTTAAGTCTTCATTGCCACGAAATAACTCATCTTCAATTCTTAATAAATTAGGTGGTAATACGACATGATTTAATCGAACAGTATTCTTAAAAGCACCAATACCAATGTGTGTCACATCATCATGAAAAACAACTTGATCTAAGTGTGCACCTAAAAATGCGTATGCGCCAATAGAATTGATATGACTAGGTACAAAGTATGTACCTAAACTCATTGTACCTTCAAAGGTATACGCAGGAATTAAATCTATAGATGTAGATAAAGTAACATCCGATAAATATTGGTTATGACTAAATACACCTTCACCCATAAACGTCACTGTATCAGGTATTACAATAGATTCTAATGACATATAACTAAAGGCACCATTATCAATCGACTCTATACCTTCATGTAATGTAATTTCACTTATGCTTATAGCAAATGTAAAAACATTTCTACCAATACTTATAACAC
The DNA here is from genome assembly GCA_964600775.1 of uncultured Acholeplasma sp. Taxonomy (GTDB): domain Bacteria; phylum Bacillota_I; class Bacilli_A; order Acholeplasmatales; family Acholeplasmataceae; genus Acholeplasma. Next base: position 3,420 of record CAZRKJ010000047.1, on the reverse strand, counting down.
TCGCAGGAATATCAATTGAAGTTAAATTTACAGCCCCATAAAATAGATTGTTTGGCATATGAACCATGTTGTCTGGTAGATCAATTTCTGTTATGTTTGTATATGCAAAAACTGCATCCCCTAGCATCACATCTTCTGGTAAGCGAATAGATTCTAGACTAGAGTTAAAGAAAGCATAATCTCCTATAGACTTTACAGTATCAGGTACAAACACATCTTTAACATTCTGTCTCATAAATGCTTGCGCTCCAATGGAGACAACGGGTTTGTTGTTTAATCTACTAGGGATACGTGTAACTTCTTTAGGAATTTTTAGTCCCATTATTTCTACACCACCATCTACATCCTTAAACATAAATATTTTGTCATCTGTTTCTACCCAGTATGGGATGATACTTAAGATCATAACCAATATCCCGGTAAGGATAACTGCAAAGTTTTTCTTTTCACGTTCAGATATGAATAATACAACGCCTGCAATTAAAATGAAAAAACTAATGACGTTGAGCAGTGTCAGTGATAATGTTGTAATACCAAACAAATAAGGTAGTATCGAACTTAATGGTAATAATATGAGTACTGCAGTAAAAAATAAGATTAAGTTTAACTTATTTGCATACCCATCTTTGACCCAGTAGGATTGAAAATGAATAATACTAAAAATGCTAATAGATAACCCAGTAGCAAAAAACGGCAGCCAAATATGGTTATTAGCTAGCCCAATAATTGCAGATAAGATTAATACAAGTCCACTCATAATCAAAGATAATTTATCATAATGCACAAATCTTAGTTTCTTTTTAGCTTCTTTATGATTATCTTTTGCTGCTTGTTTGTAATAATCTAAAGCTTTAGAAAAGTCTCTTCTAGTGTCTTTGCCATACTCATATTTTAATCCTAATTTATAAGCTTCATTTGATAATTCGTTATCTCTTTGTTGAAATATGTACATACGTACCTCCTTACCAAACAATAAATAGAATAATCAATGCAGGTATTAATAATATAAAGGCTGAACTTAACACTGTAATATAATAAAATTTTGGAATTGGATTTTCTTCAATGTTTTTCATATAGGTATAGTAATCATCTTTAGGACGTTTACCTACAAACATTAACCCTAAAGTTTTAACACCATGAAATAGTGGTGAAAAGATATTATGGTTATATACAAATAATATCCAACCAATACCTAACTCGATTGCAAAAGCAAGCCATAACGCATCACCAATTGCCATTAACGATGTGTCATCTTGCCAAAAAAGTCCAAATAGAACTAAGAAGGTTGATACAAAAAACATTAAAAGTGCAGCTTTAAATACACGTTTTCTAAATGCTTTTTTACGTTTTAACTCTTTTTCTTGTTCAGATACCTTTTCACTTTCATTTGTCTCTGGTGTCGCTTCAGCCTCTAAGAAATCTGTATTTTCTTGTTTTACAAATTTAAATTTATCGTCTTTCATTTTCGTCCTCACTTAGCCCACAATACTTTCTAATTTGGGTTGATGCATAATAATAAAATTTATTTGGATATCTCTTTTTTGGTCTAAGATAGTATATTTGATTAAGTTTTGGTATATGTGCAACAGTAATATGCACTAAATAATTATTAGCCGCTTTAAAGTTAATGATTTTATCTGCTTCAAATTTTGCATCATCATCAAAGTTTGCATACTTTTTAAACTGTAGTACAATCTGTTTTTTTACCTTTTTTTCATCCTTATATTTTAAATATAAATTTTGAATAGCTTTATCAATAGTCTCGGAATAGAAATCTACAGACTCATTTTTTGCAAGCACAATCACTTCTAAGACTTGTCCAGAATTAACTATACCTTCAACTTTTTTACTAAATCTATAATATAAAACAAATGCTGTTTCTGATAAACCTTCAATGAAACCATCCTTTTTAAATGCATCTATAAATGACTGTGTAAAGATTGGTCGTGGAATGGTGATCGGACCTTGTTGGTCATTTAACATTTTAAAGTATTCTAGTTGCATTATATAATAATTATATCGCTGGCGATACCAAATAACAAATATTAAAAATCCAATGCCTATTAATATGTATATCGTAACGATTAAATCATTATTTATGCCTATTTCAAGCAATCCAAAGTATCCTATTCCTAAAATTAATAGAAAAGAAATGACAAAAAAGAGAAAATAATTTCTCTTTTTTGCATAATACTTTAATGATTGTTGAATGTCTAAACTATTGGTTCCCATATGCCATTTACTGTCGTTCTTTGTGTTCTAAGGAATGCTTCACCATTAACAAACCATGTACCTGTACCGTCAGTTCTTGTATTCCAACCAACAAAACGATAACCTGCAGTATCTGCAAATACTGGGAAGTCTATTTCAGCACCATATTTTAAAATGATGTTTTCTGGATTTGTAGGACCTTGTCCAGATACTGGGAAGTTTGTTCTAAATGTTACAACGTTTTCAATTGCTCTCCAGTGTGCATAAAGGGTAATTTCTCCTAATGCATTTGCAGGAATTGTTTGGAAACCTGGGTCTCCTGGACGTGTATTTGGATTTTCTTCATCCCAATCATATAAGTACCAAGCAATAAAATTAAATCCAGTACGTGTTGGAATTGGAAGTACTGTACGGTCACCTGGTTGATACTCAATAGGATAATTTGTATTTGGCATTGTTCCGCCATTTACATCATAATTAATAACAGAAATCATTGCTTCCCATCTTGCATATAACAAGAATGAAATTTCACCTACAACATCGTTCTCAAAATCCCAAGGAATTGTACGTTCAAGATTTCTATACCATCCAGCAAATAAGAAGCCTGGACGTGTTGGGTCTTCAGGTTGTTCAATTATTGAACCTGGTTCAATCTCTAAGTATGGTAGTACAACTGATCCACCTTGGTTTGCATTCGTAAAGAAGACAACGTTAATTGTATCATCAGTATATTTTCTATCTGCACATCCAGCAATAGCTAGTGTTAAGAGTACGATAGTGATACTCAAAAATATTTTTTTCATTGTTTTTCCTCCTTATGCTTTACTTTTTTGACTAGATGCTGAAGCAGTTTGTTTATAGTTTGCTTTCATCTCTTTAAATTCTTTATCATTTACAAAGACAAAATGTCCTGGATTAATTTCTTTTAATGATGGTTTATCTATACGATAATCATGTTGTGCTGGATTATAATGAATTCTCTTACGACCCTTTTCGTAATCTGGGTCTGGTTGTGGAATTGCACTTAATAAAGATATTGTATATGGATGTTGAGGGTTTTCAAATAACTCATGACTTGGTGCCATTTCAACAATTTTACCATAATACATAACAGCAATACGATCACAGAAGAATCGTACAACAGATAGGTCATGGGCGATGAATAACATTGTTAAACCTAGTTTTTCTCTTAAGTTTGTTAAGAGGTTA
>CAZRKJ010000046.1:0-9402 GCA_964600775.1 uncultured Acholeplasma sp. | reverse complement strand
AAAATTCAAGGAGATTACATGAAAAAGACGATATCATTTTTAGCAGTAATATTATTTGCAGTTTTACTGGTTGCTTGTGAATCAAATGCACGTGAATTTAATGAGAATGCAAACATTGTAGTTTATACCAGAGATACCACATCAGGTACAAGAGCTGGATTTATGGAAGGCATTGGATTTAAAGAAGCTTCTGCAAATGATTCTATTTTAGTTCAAGGCTTTGTAACTCAAGATAATACACAAATATTTTCATCGATGCAAATAGATGAATATGGTATTGGGTATGTATCCTTATCCACATTAACAAATCAAGTTAAGGGATTATATTTTGAAGGTGTTGAACCAACTGTAGCAAACGTTTTAAATGATACATATGGACTAAAAAGACCATTCATGTATATGACAAGAGCAACTGGTGATTATCCATCAGAAGTTGTTGAGCAATTAGTTAATGCATTTGTTGCATTCCTAGGGACAACGGATGGTGCTGATGTGATCAATAATAATGGTGCGATTGCATTAGATGCAACACAAACTTGGGATGACATTAAAGCAAATCATCCTGTAACAAACCAAGATAACTCAAGTGTAACCATAAGATTTGGTGGTTCGGATTCTATTCAAAAAGTAGCAGAAGCATTAACAAATGCATTTAAACCTAAAGCTGGTAACTTTATTGCAGAGCATGACCATACAGGTTCAGGTGATGGATTCAAACGTACATGGGATCCAAGTGTGAAAGACACTTCAGTTGGTAAAGATGTTGGATTCTCATCCAGACCATTTACTGAAGCAGAAATCGCTGGATCAAATACAGATAGCATTGGACAACTTGCATGGGATGCGATTGTAGCGATTGTGCATCGTAATAATCCAGTTTCTAATATTACAGCAGATGCTTTAAAAAAGATCTATAACGGCACATATAGAACTTGGGGTGACTTACTAAACGTATAAACTCAATAATATATTTGATAATACGTAATTGGATAGCTTATGACAAAATATTCTAACAATCATAATAAGTTTATAGATAAAATGGTAAGAGGCATATTGTATGGATTTACAATAGCCTCTGCCTCATTTATTTTTATCATTGTAGGGGTAATAATCTTTAGAGGGATTACCCCGTTTATTACGAATAACGGTGGCTTAGGTCGCGTTGATTTTATTCGTTTTGTTACAGGTGATACATGGCTAACTGGGACTGCTTTTCAGTCTAATTTATATAGTATAGGCTTCATTATTGTATCTACAGTTTTTATTGCTTTAGTATCATTATTAATCGCATTACCAATTGGTGTTATGACAGCACTTTTTATTGCTAAAGTGGCACCTAAAAAAATAGCAGAAACATTTAGAACAGTTATCGAAATTTTAGCCTCAATCCCATCCATTATTTTTGGTTTATTTGGTGCAACACTGATTAAGCCATTTATTTATGAGTTGTCAGCAATTTTTGGATATCAATCCAAAGGTGGTAATTCCATGCTAGCAACGATTTTAGTTTTAGTAATTATGACTGTACCTACGATTGCAACCATTTCAGAAGTTGCTATACGTAGTGTCAATCAAAAGATTATTCATGCCTCACTTGCACTTGGTGCAACCGAGTCCCAAACAAACTTTAAAGTCGTTTTAACAGCTGCAAAATCAGGCATATTTGCATCTGCAATACTAGGTATTGGTCGTGCACTGGGTGAGGCTACTGCGGTTTCACTTGTTGCAGGTGGTAGAAAAAGTGGATTTTCATTTGATATATTTGATACAACCTCAACCTTAACCTCTATCATGTTAGAAGGTATGAAAGAAACAACGGGTATTGACTATGATATTCGTTTTTCTGTAGGTATTATTTTAATGGTTATTATTTTATTAACCAATGCTGTATTAAACTTAATTAAACGAAAGGTAGGTAATATTGATGTTAAGTAAACCTAAATTTCGTTATAAAGATTTTATAAGAAATGCTTTAGTTTATGGTGGTGCAATCATTAGTTTTTCAGTATTACTGATGATTGTTATCAATTTGATTATTGCAGGCACACCATTATTAAATATGGATTTGATTGTAAATAATTATGAATCTGTGACATATGTTACAGAATTAAAACCAGATCGTACACATGGGAATTTCCCGATAAGTTTCCAACTAGATGATGATGTCTTCTATTCTGAAAAATGGGGTATAGCATTAAGAGATGATATTGATTTATTAGGTAAAAATATTATATTTATTGATTATATACATGAAGATTCACCACTGCTTAATATGCTTAATAAAGGTATTGGTCCAGAGGAATTAATGCTTAAGGATAGTTATGCTCTTATAAGAATAGCATTTACCGGGCAACCATCTGCTTTATCCATGGAAGGTGCACAAAGTGTTATAAATAAATTAGATGCTGTAGATACATTAAGAGAGTTTGAGTTTCAAACACCAGGTGGTGGTATTAGAGGATCGATTATTACAACCCTTGTTTTAATTGGACTCACCTTAGTTTTTGCACTACCGGTTGGTATTGGTGCTGCAATATATTTAAATGAGTATGCCAAAGAAACATGGTTTACGAAACGTCTAAGAACTTTTATAGAAACATTAACAGGGGTACCCTCAATTATCTATGGTTTGATGGGGCTTGCATTATTTGTTCCAATAACAATATCTTTAACCAGTGCAACCGGTGGTAACTTAATATCTGGTGCGCTCACATTATCTATTATTGTACTACCCGTGATTATTCGAACAACCGAAGAATCCTTAAAGGTTGTACCAATGGATTACCGATTTGCATCACTTGCACTTGGTGCAAATGAGACACAAACAACTTTTAAAGTTGTACTACCAAGCGCATTTTCTGGTATTTTAACAGCAACCTTACTTGCAATCGGAAGAATTATTGGAGAATCTGCAGCGCTAGTTTTTGCAATCGGTACAACGATTAAAGATAATGTGTCATTAACAGACCGTTCGACATCACTTGCAGTTCATATTCTAACTATGATGACCGATGAACCTGCAAATGTTGCATTATCGAATACAATTGCATTAATTATAATTATCATGGTACTTATTTTAAATTTAGCAGTTAAGTTTATATCTAAAGCATTTATGAAAAGAAATGGCAGGGCAGTTTAATGGATAAACAATCAAATACATTTGAAGTTAAAAATTTAAACTTATCTTATGGTGAGAAACAAGCACTTAAAGATATTTCAATGACAATAGGTTCTAAAGAGATTGTAGCTTTTATAGGACCATCTGGTTGTGGGAAATCAACATTTTTAAGAACGCTTAACCGTATGAATGATTTAATAGAAAATTGTAAAATAGATGGTGAGGTGAAGTATCATAATCAAGATATTTATCAAGATGATATAGATATTTATAGTCTAAGAAAAAATGTTGGTATGGTATTTCAGTCACCAAATCCGTTTCCAATGAGTATTTATGACAATATTGCTTATGGACCGAGATGTCAAGGTATTAAAAAACGTGAAATATTAAATAAAATTGTAGAAGATTCTTTAAAAGAAGCTGCATTATTTGATGAGGTCTCAGACCGTTTACATGATTCTGCATTAGCATTATCTGGTGGGCAACAACAACGTTTATGTATTGCAAGAGCACTTGCAATGAAACCTGAAGTTATTTTAATGGATGAACCAACCTCAGCACTCGATCCAATCGCAACCCTAAAGATAGAAGAATTGATTTTAGAACTCAAAAAAGAGTATACTATAGTTATTGTTACACACAATATGCAACAAGCAGCACGCATATCTGATAAAACTGCATTCTTTTATATGGGCGAGTTAATTGAATTTGGTGAAACAGAAAAAATATTTACAAACCCAAAGCATACACAAACAGAAGATTATATTACAGGTAAATTTGGTTGAGAGGAAAATAAATTATGTCTGCATTAAGAGCATCTTTATTAAAAGCAATTGAAGCTTTAAAAGCTGAGGTCGTAACCATGGCTGATTTAGTATTAAATAATATCAATGAAGCATTTCTAGCATTTAAAACAAATGATTTAAAAAAAGCAGAACGTTTAATGAAAGCAGATGATCAAGTTGACCAACTAGAAGAAGACATTTCTAAATCTGCACTACGTGTCATGTGGAAAGAACAACCATATGCACAAGATTTAAGAGTTGTTACTGGTATACTAAAACTAGTTACCGACTTAGAGCGTATTGGTGATCATGCAACCGATATTGCAGAACAAACAATTCATATCGGACAACTTAAAAATCAAAGATTATTACCTAAGACAACAATGATGAGTGAATCAGCTTATCAAATGGTCCTAAACGCCATTAATGCATTTGTGAAACAAGATGAGCAAATGGCTCAACAAGTCATTGAAGATGATGATGTTGTGGATGCACAGTTTAATGATGTCATGACATCTGTTACAGAACAAATTAAAAATGATTCAATTGATTCTCAATATGCAGTATCTGTTATTATGGTAGCTAAATACATGGAACGTGTAGCGGATCATGCAGTTAACCTAGCTGAATGGACGATTTTTATGATTACTGGGGAACACAAGAAAACACCGCTATTCTAGAAAGGAATACCAAACATGTTGATATATTTCTTAGAGGATGACAGTCAAATTTCATATATCATTGAAAAGACAATCGCTAATGCAGGCTATGAACATAAAGGCTTTATTAAGGGACGTGAGTTCTTAGATGCATTAAAGAAGAAAACACCAGATTTGGTCCTTTTAGATGTGATGCTACCAGATATATCAGGTTTAGAGGTTTTATCAAAGCTTAGAACATACTATAAAGACTTACCCGTTATTATGTTATCTGCACTTGATACTGAAATGGATAAAGTCAAAGCACTAGATTTAGGTGCGGACGATTATATGTCTAAACCATTTGGTATTTTAGAGTTAACGGCACGTATGAATGCACAACTTAGAAAAGCTGGTGCACGTACGATTTATGAAGTTGGTAATATGTCTATAGATAAAAATAAATATAAATGTATGGTGAATCAAAAAGAAGTGAATCTAACAACAAAAGAGTTTGATGTGTTATTTTTATTAATGAAAAACCAAGGTAAGGTCGTTACAAAAGAAACACTTTTTAATGAGATTTGGCAAATGGATGTTTCAATAGAAACAAGAACATTAGATATGCACATAAAATCTTTAAGAGAAAAAATTAGTAAAGCAGATATAGAAATAAAAACCATACGTGGTGTAGGGTATAGCATATAAAAGAGGTGTAAGTATCTATGGATTTAAATAAAAAAGTATTTATAAGGTTAGGTCTATATGTAGGTATACTTTTAACCTTGTTTTTTATTGTAATCCAAATAAAGAGCTTTGAGTGGACAACTTTCTTAATCTTTATGTTATTTCTTGCATTAGGTGAAGGCTTAGTTTTTGCATTATATATGGAGTATAAAGAGTACTTTTCTAGATATGATATTAATAAACAAGCAGTTGACAGAGACTTTCTAGTTAAAGAATTAGACCGCGTGAATCAAGCATTAAAAACTCAAGAAGACCACATGTATATGATGTCAACATTTGCAGGTCAAGGCATTATCTTAATTAATCATTTACAAGAAATAATATATGCTAATGGAACGGCTGTTAAGTTATTAAATATTGTTGATGCACAAATAAATTCCTATAATAGTCGTATGAGGCATACAATGATTAAAGAACAAATATCAGCCACCTTTAAGACAAAAACTAGTGAAACTCAAAATTATAAAGTAGGCTATAAAAATTTAAATGTTAAAACAATATCTACAGAACAAAGTAAAGAAAACTTTGTTCTAGTGATTATCGAAGATTTAACTGATCAAATACAACTTCAGACCGTCAAAAAAGATTTCTTTAGTTATGCAGGTCATGAACTAAAAACACCGATTACAGTCTTACGTGGGTATGCTGAATTAATTCAACAAGAAATTATATCCGGTAGTGAAGCAATAGAAATCTCTACAAAAATGGTTGAGCTAACTGATTACATGAAAGGATTTGTAGATGACATGTTAATGCTAAGCCGTTTAGAGACATTTGTAGATGGACCAATTGAAAAGCTAGAACTGAAGAAAATGTTACTAGAAACAATTGAGTATTTTGAAAAACCAATCCGTGAAAAGGCACTTAAAATTGATTTGGATTTAGAAGATATCACCTTTGAAGGTGACCGCTTAGATTTCTCAAAACTATTTAATAACATGTTAGAAAATGCAATTAAGTATAACAAGGATCAAGGTGAAATTAAAATCACTTTAAAACGTACATTAAATCAAATAGTTTTTACAATCTATGATACAGGTGCTGGTATACCGTTTAACGATCAAGATCGTGTATTTGAAAGATTTTACCGTGTAAACCAAGCAAGAAAACAACCGGGAACGGGGTTAGGGCTTGCTATTGTAAAGCACATTGTCAATAAGTATCATGGGCATATTAGTGTTGAGTCTATAGAAAACGAGTATACCAAATTTACAATTGTAGTATAATAAGGGTACTTAAGTAAAAAAAGGAGGATTTAAAAATGGATAGAGGATTGATTAAGCAAGAAGCTAAGGTGGCATTACAAGGTAACCGATTAATGTTTTTATTAGTTATTCTTGTTGCAGGTGCACTAAGTAGTGTGGTTCCACCGCTTGCAGTTTTGGTTTCACCAATTATTATGATGGGTGTGTTCTTAGTAGGTAAGCACCTATTAAAAGAAAAAGAAGTTCAGTTTGAACCAATCTTTGCATATTTTAAAGATATTGAGCATGGCTTTAAAATATTTGTAGTAAGTTTACTTGTTAATATATTTGTATTTGTTGGGTTAATTTTATTTATTGTACCTGGCATTATATTTGCCCTAAAGTATTCACAAGCAGCCTTTTTAATGAGTGAAGACAAAAACTTAGATATTATGGAAGCTCTTAAAAAAAGTGGTGAGATGATGGATGGATATAAAATGGATCTATTCATCTTTGGATTAAGTTTTATTGGACATTTCTTGTTAGGTTTCATTACGTTTGGTATTTATTTACTATATGCACTACCGTATATTGTATTATCTTATCATAATTATTATTTAAACCTACGTGTTGCTAGAGGTTATGATAAAAAAGTAATAGATGCTTAAAATTACTTAACTAAAAAATAATATATGACACAACCGCTTTGATTGGTTGTGTCATTTTCTATTTAGGGCACTAATTCATAGGTTGCATGCTATAATATTACATGAAAAAGAGGTAGAGAACATGATTGATATCCATTCTAAAGTATATAATTTTTTACATGAAGTTGAAGCCCATCAAGGTATGAGTTTAATTAGTTTTACTGTAGCAAGTAAAACTGCTACGTTATTTGATTTTAAAAAAGAACCTTACCTAGTTCATGGTAAGCAGTTGGTTTTTTCAGTAACAAAATCTTTTACATCCTTAGCAATTGGTATGATATATGATCAAGGCTTAATTGATCTAGATGGAACAATTACTAAATATTTTCAAGATGAAATGCCAGAAAATATGGACCCTTTAATCCATGATATAACGGTTAGACATTTACTAACGATGACATCAGGCATCATACATGAAAACAACAAAGAGATGTTAGAAACAAAAGATTTTAGAACATACTTCCTAAGTCAAAAAGTGACATTTAAACCAGGTACACATTATCATTATCATTCTGTGACATCTCACATGCTAAGTGCAATATTTTCTAAAATTACAGGGAAAACAGTAGAAGATTATTTAAAAGAACACTTGTTTATACCATTAGGTATTACAAACTACCATTGGTCTAATGCAAATGAAGGTATAAGTTTTGGTGGTTATGGCTTAAGTATTGATAACGATACGATGGTTAAGATTGGGCAACTGTTATTAAATGGTGGTGTATATAGAGGTAGAAGGTATATTTCTAAAACATATTTAGATATGGCAACCAAACCACAATCAATCAAACAAGATTATGTAGATAATCCTAATGCGAAAGCTATAGGTTATCAATATGGCTTTCAATTTCACGTATCACCAAACGGTAGTTATAGAGCAGATGGTGCTTATGGACAAATTATATTAATCTATAATGATCTAGCATTTATATCTACTGCACAGTATACGGACTATGAAATGCTGTTTCATTTAATTTATAAACATTTTACAAATGATTTAGTAGAAGCAGTATCATTGAATCAGTTTACAAAATATCTAGAAACACTCACATTTAAGCAAGCACCTTCAGTGAATACTGTTCATTTGAATCAAACATTCGAGTTTGAATCAAATCCATTAGAAATCCAAAAAATCAAGTTTAGTAAGAACTATCTTTTAATGACGTTTAGAAATGGTCAAACAGATCAAATTAATTATAATTTTGAACAAGACGCCTATGGAAAAAGTCATTATGTAAAAGATTTAAGTCTTGTAAAACAACCACACTGGGTCATACCAGCATACAAAAATAGTGAATTAAAACTTAAAATACTTTATGTTGAAACCCCATTTTTTGCAGACTACATTTTTAATTTAGACAACAATCAATTAAAATTTACATTTGTCCCAGGTCCTAACTTCCTTGTTAATGGCTTTACTGTGGTAAGTAAATAACAACAATATTTTAATGTAAAAATAGTGGTAGAATTTCATTAAGTTACATTCATTTTTGAAGCATAAAAACACCTTCATTGCAAGGTGTTTTTATATGAAAACAAGTGTAAGCATTTACATAATTGAATGAGTTGCAAAACACTTTACGTTTATATAAAATACTAATACTCATCCATCCGGATACTTATTTTCATTAAGATTTTAGTTTTATTTTCTTAATGGATATCTATGTCCAGATGGCGATTAGTAACTCTAAACAATATGTGAAAAGAGGGGTAATTACCATGTTAGAGAAGATTAAGAAAAGAGACGGAAGGATTGTAAGATTCAATCCTGAAAAAATCAATGATGCCGTCACAAAGGCGTTTATCGCATTAGGAAGAGATCCAAAGCTCGCAGATGAAGTCACTTCAGGAGTTTTAAACCGTGTGGATGCAAACTTTAAACGCTCCATACCGACAGTTGAAGACATCCAAGATGAAGTCGAACGTACATTGATTGAGTTAAAGTATACAGATGTTGCAAAGGCTTATATTATTTACCGTGAGGAACGTAATAAAGTCCGTGACAAAAATACACGTTTAATGCATACATATCATGATATTGCATTTTCAAAATCCACCGATTCAGATTTGAAACGTGAAAATGCAAACGTTAATGGTGATACACCGATGGGAGCAATGCTTAAGTATGGTAGTGAGGGTGCAAAAGAGTTTAATCGAATGTTTGTCTTAAACCCAAGACACTCTAAAGCTCATGATGAAGGTTTAATTCATATTCATGATTTA
>CAZRKJ010000045.1:0-9616 GCA_964600775.1 uncultured Acholeplasma sp. | reverse complement strand
AAACCAGGATAACCATAGGATGTATGTGGTTCATCAATGCTTTTAACTAACAAGTCACTTAATGCTGTTTCAAATCTAAGCGCAGATCTTGTTAATAAACCATCTTTACTTTGGAATAACACATCATAATATGTATCTACTTCCATTAAATCTTGTAGACCATAGAAGTAATCCATAGCAAACGCTAAGAAGTTAAAGTTATGAATAGATAAATCCGTACCAAATGATGTTGCATTCTTACTAGATGATCTTATTGTTTCATAAGCATCATCACCTTCACCAGGTAATGAATAAATACCATATAAACCATCATAATTGTAATAAACATTATAGTAGCTAGATCCTGCAAATAATTGGTTTGCTATATAGTAAGGTAGTACGATATCACCTTCATATAAAACAACATCCATATTATATTGTGATAAATCATAGATAACATCTACCCCTGATTTATAAAATGCATTCTCATTTTCATCATCATAATTAATGTGACGACCAAAGTTTGTTGCAGTTGAATAAACATATGCCCAATAAAAACCAGGATCTGGTGCAACGAGTGTATCTGTTACACTATCAATCGTTACATTTAAGTCATAGGTATGATCTTCATCTGCATCATAATAGTCATATTGTATATATAAGTCTAGCGCTCTTTGTTCAAAAGTAATTTCAAATGACGGATCGATGAACCCTGTTAATAGATTAAAGAAGTCTTGAACACGTACATAGGGAACTGTGCCATCTTTTTCAAATAATAACTCAAGTTCTCCATCACTGACCTCATATTCTGTTGTAAGGTTTGTAAATGGTACAACACGAGATTCTTCTAAGACCACATCTGTTGAATCATATAGATCAACTTCTAATTGATAATCAACATTGACACCTTCTAGTCTAAAACGTGCACCAACCATTGCAGAAAGATCTGTATCACCTAAAACTCTAGGTAGTACAACACCACTGGTTGAAACATACTTATTAGATGATGACCATGTAATAATTGAATTATGGATTGGTCCTCTAGTTAACATAGAAAGTTCACCATCACGTACATAAAGTTGCTCGGCTACTGCTTCAAAATCTTCTTGAATCTTTTCTTGAACAGTTGGTTCTACAACCGGGTCAGCCTCTTCTTCCCATAGTGCATTTAATGTAATGTTTGCTGTAATCGGTGTATCAAAATCAAATTCGACTGCTTCATCTGTTAAATACCAATATAGGAATAAATAACCTTCTTTCTCAGGTTCTTGTGGTACACTTGCTAATGCACCTTCATTGACAGTCACAGGGTCAATTGCTGTGCCATCAAATGTGTTAAATGTTACTGTAAATGTAATAGGTTCTTCTTCGGTGGGTACACCATCATCTGTACAAGCCACAAGGGTTGCAACAAGTAAAAGACCTAATAGGATGCTTAATATTTTCTTCATTTCATATTCCTTTCTTATAAAATTGTTAATATCATATCATATTATTTTAATAATCGTAAATAAAACGTTCACAAAGCGCTTAATTTTAATCATAATTTATATTCGTTGACAAAACACCTAACAGTGATTACAATGTAGATATAACAACGTTCGCTAAGGGGGACATCATGACAACTAAAGAAAAGATTTATGCAAATGCTATCGAATTGTTCGCACTTAACGGTTATCACAATCTAGGTATGCGTGATTTGGCTAAAAGTGTCGGTATACGCGCATCATCAATTTATAACCACTATAAGTCCAAAGAAGATATTTTAATGGAGATTGCTCATGAACTGATTCATGAACTTTCAACATATGTTTATCCACTCTATAAGCGTTTAGATTTATCACCGAGAGATTTTTTCTTAAATTTATCTATTGAAACAAATAATTTCTTTGAACAACCCAAGATTAATAAATTAACTAAATTACTCATTCCACTTGAATTTGAAATACCAAGACTTAGTCAACTACTACATGTTGAATTCATTCAAAAACCACGCACAAGCTTTAACTATTACTTTCAAACATTAATGCGTAAGGGTCAAATGAAACAAGCTGATCCAATGTTGGCAGCAAAAATGTATCATTCATTCTTTGTTTATCATTTTTATGAAAAGTTTTTAACTGAACAACCCGATGGATTCTTAACAAGCTATGAGACCTTGTTTAGAAATCACATTAACTTATTTATGGATTATTTTGATATCACTTAATCGAGGGTAAGTTTTATCAAAATATCAAACAATTGAATCTACACACTCGAGATTTGGGGGAGAAATCTTATGAGTCAAAAAAAATTATATTTTATGAGCGCGCTTTTTTCTGCATTTGCATTATTTTTGTTTGCTGCAACGTTTATTTACTTTCTAGCAACAACAACAGACTACCTTGGACTTGAAAGTTATATCTATTGGTTAATCTGTCAGTTAGCACTAACAATTATTAGTGTGTATAAATATCGAATTGTTGATATTAATCGTCAACAATCTATACGTTTATTTATAATTTACTTAATACCTTTGATACTCTATACAGGCTTTGTTGTATTAAGATTAGGGATTATTCATATTAATGTTTTCTTATTTACACTCTATTCAATCTTATACATAACAACAACATTTATATATTTAGCATCGATATTCGTAAAAAAATAGACAATCTAAAATAGTACGGGGCTTGCAAAGCAAGCCCCATTTATTTATATTAAAATTACTTTATCTTTACATGCATTGATTGTTTCATCATCCCAAATAGATGCTTGAACCTCTCCAATATGTGCTTTTTCTAAAAGTAACATACATAGTCTACTTTGACCAATGCCACCACCGATTGTGAGTGGTAATGTATTGTTTAAAATCATTTGATGATATGGATACTTTAAATCATCTAATCTATTTTTTAATTGCAACTGAAGTGGTAAGCTAGCCTGATCTACACGAATCCCCATACTAGATACTTCAAGTGCAACATCTAAGACCTCGTGATAATATAGTAAATCACCATTTAATTGCCAATCATCGTAATCCGGTGCACGTAGATCGTGTGGTACTCCAGAATTTAATGGTGCCCCGATACGCGTAATGAAAACAACTTTTTTATCTTTTACAATTTGATATTCTCTATCTTTAGGTTCTAAATTCGGATATAAATTTTCTAGTGCTTGACTATCCATAAAGAAAACCGATTCTGGTGCTTGATATGTAATTTCAGGATACTTTAGTACGATTGCATTTGAGGTTGCGTGAATTGCCTCTACAATTTTAATGACTGTTTCCTTTAAAAAGTCTATTGTTCTATCTTTTCTTTCAATAACTTTTTCCCAGTCCCACTGGTCCACATAAATAGAATGTAGATTATCTAAAACTTCTTCTTTTCTAACTGCATTCATATCTGTATATAAACCATTACCAACATAAAAATCATTTTGATATAACGCCATACGTTTCCATTTTGCAAGTGAATGGACAATTTCAGCTTGTTTATTCAAACTGGGTACATTAAAAGCTACAGGATTTTCTCCATTTAATCCATCGTTTATGCCGGTTTCTGTTAAGACAAAAAGTGGTGCGGTCACACGTTTTAAATTAAGTTCTAACCCTAAATTATGTTGAAATACATTTTTAATAAAGCCAATTGCTGTTTGTGTATCATATAGGTTAAGTTTTGACTGATAGTTCTTTGGTATAAATGTTTTTGTCATGGCATAAATTCCTTTTATTTTATAGATGATATGTTATCACATTTATGCATATATATCAATCATATGTATAACTAAATAAAAAGCCCATAACAGCGATTAGCTGTTATGGGCATTGTATTATGAATTATACGAAATCAAAACCTTCAAATATGTCTGTAAATGATAATACTTCAACGAGTGTAAAACTATCAAGTTCTGCCTCAGTTGGTAATGCAATTGGGTCTGCATCAAAATCAAGTGTAAAACCTAAGCGGTTAAGTTTAACGGTCATTTGTACTAAAACCGGAAATGAACTTTCATCAAACTCAGCCATATCAATGGTAAATCCACTAAAGTCACCAGTAATTAAAAGTTCAATTCTACTTAAGGTCTTTTCTCCTTCAAGTTCACCCTTTAAAATGATTCTAAAATCTATATTGAATGCTTTAAATGCCGATGTGATGGATGCTTTAATGCTGTTAATCATTTCAACATCACCAAATTCACCTATTTCTGCTAACATCGAATCAAATAATTCATTAATTAATTCATCGATCATTTCGGTTGTAACTAAGAGTCTAATTGTATGGGTATTACCGTCACTATATATAGATACATACGTATCCATCATGTCATACATTTCTTCCATTTCAGCTTCAGTCATTTCTACGTCAAGATCAACTAATAACATCGATTGTAGTTCTAGCATGGATTCCATTAGACCTACATACATTTCTTGAGTAATACGTTCTGTTACTGTCTTTTCTTTTAATCCATCAAATGTTCTAGTTTGAGACATTGCTTCATCTACAACATTATCTTCTTTGTACTCAATTGTTGCTTCACCATTTAAGTAATAATATGCATAATCACTTCTTGCTAAAAAGAATGTATCTGATAAAGAAAAGCCCACTGTCATTTTTGTATCGGTTGTAAGTGTCTCCTCACCATATACAATATTTGAATACACGTCCGTTAAGAAGTTTACATCAAACGTATTAAACTTAGAATAGACAAATGTATCTTCCGCAGCATCACCGATTGCAACATAATTTGTTAAATCAAAGTCAACATCAAATGTAACTGCTGTATTGGATTGAGAACTCATGCCTTCAGTATTAAAATCAGCTTCAGATGTCATAGCAAACTCTAAATCTAAAAATGAATCCAGTCTAAAATTAGAGGTATCTTCGGCAGAAATTTCTACAACAGTTTGTAGGAATTCAACCTTTTCTTGGGCTGTCATTTCTACCTTGTCATCATCCTTTAATTCAGGTAAGCCTTGATCTGGTGTCGTACACCCAACAACTACCAATACCATCATTAAAAGTAAAATACTCATTATTTTTTTCATAATTCTAGTTCCTCCTTTGTAATAAAAACTATCATTATACTTGTATTATACACTTTTTATAAATAAAACATTGGGCACTACACTTTTAATGTAGTACCCAATGCATTATCATATATATTATTTTTTTCCATAGCGGCATTAAAATCAGTTAACATCATACCTGCTCCTACAACAATTAAAATTGCAGCATATGGCATTTGATGATCAATTACTGCAAGTATAATCGATATTAAACTTAGCACAAGTATTAGTATCAATGTGCCTTTAGATTCACCTGATAAATAGGTTGCTATGGCATAGATAATTAATACTACAACTTGTATTAAAACAATGACGATAAACTGTCCTATCAAATAACTTGATAAGCCTTGTGATAATACGGTAATAATGCTTATAACTAGAAATGTTAATTCTAATATTAACCCAAGAATTAATACTTTGTGCCCATTTTTTTTCATGTTATTATCCTTTTGTCATTCTATAGAATAAAATTACACTAAAAAACTTAGTTTCTAATCAATTAACAAATACTGTTGTACATTATTTGTAATCATTTGATCCATACGTTTCTTAAATACGACAACATATTGGAATACTTCAATTGGATCATATATGTGTGTTTCTTGATAAAAGAATACATTATCTATTGTTACAGCATGATCACTTGCCACATGCTTAGATAAAATATAATATTCATCTGTAATAATATCAAATGATCTGGTATCAATTGAAAATGTTTTTTCATCAGATAATGCATTCACACCATAATAGTACTGTTTTGTTGTTAGATCAAATAACTCTACAATTGTACGATATAAATCAACTTGACTACGTACAAGTGGCTGAGAACCTCTAATTAAACCTCTAGGAATTCTAGATTCGGTATCTGTATCATCTGGTGCATAAATAAATGCAGTTGTCTTAAGCATTTCTGTACGGTATTCAAGTGGTGTTAGTGGACGATCTAGTATAACCTCTAAATCATCTTTTCCTACACCGGAACCATGATCACCATAGAATATATATACTGTATCTTCTAAGGTACGAGCTACCTCAAAGAATTTTTCATAAAACGATTCTGTATATTGTTCATAATTTATAAACTTTAATGCTGTTTGATCAATAGCTAGCGTTTCTTCGGTAAATCTTGGTGTATCAATATATGGGTCATACATGTATGGCGTATGTGGTTGTATCATGATAGGGTATAAAAAGAAATTTCTGTCTTGAGCTACAGATCTTTGAGCTTCAATGATGGTCCAGTCCATTAAGGATAAGTCACTAATCCAAGGACTACTTGGATCTGTTTTTTCTAAATGGTCTGGGTATCTAAATACAGAGTTCTTCAAATTGGTTGAATCTGTATCTTGGACATCATAGTAAATATATTCATCAAACTCAAACATGTTTTCATGTACATTTTGTCTATTATAAAAGATTGGAACATCTGCATGCAATGAGGTTTTATCGTAGTCATTAAAGAGTTTTGGTAGAGCATCAAAGACATATGGCACTTCATTATAGTTCCAAAAAATTGTCGTATCCCCTCTTGGATAAAGACCTGTCATTACAGAAAACTCTGCATCTGCTGAATTACCTAAACCTACATTTGTATAGAAATTGTCTAAGACATAAGACTCAGCCATTAAAGCTTTCATATTTTGGTAATATGTCTCATCAAAATAAGGATTATCTGTATCTAATAAAAACTTATTAAATGTTTCAATATGTATGACAACAATATTTTTATCTTTAAATACACCATTTAATGTATTATCATTTAATAGCCTTGGATCAATTTCAACTGTAGTGGCATCATCCATATGTAAGGTTCTACCAAAGGTTTCACCAAATAAATTCGTATAACTTTCTGTATTGCGGTTATATTCGACAAACAGTGATTGATCATATGGTTCATCATTAGATTTTTCAAGTAAGTTAATACCCAAAAATTCTGCTAAATAAAAATTATATAAACCAGCTGATTGTACACCATATAAAGGTCTTTCTGCACTAATTGGCCATTTACTTTCCATAGATACCTTAACAACACCTAATGTGGAAACAGACAAGATGAAGCCCATAATAAGTATCATGACTGGTAGCATTGGACCATACTTTAAATTATTTTTTTGAGTAAATGATGCTTTATTTATTTTATGTTTAGATTTTATTTGTAAATAAAGGGTTGCCATGACAATTGTTGGTACAAAGACTAATATTCTATAATAAATAAATATCTCTCTTAATGCCTCAACAAATATAGATCCTGCAAGATCAAGCGCCGGATTATAAAATAGTGTCATTTCATAAATTGAAAACATTGTTTGATAATATTTTGTAAATATCCCGATTGCAAAAATTGCTATATTTAATGCAAAAGTTATCCAAACAATAAACAACAACCTACTTTTCTTAGTTCTAAATATGAGCAGGCCAATAAAAAGAATTATAGTTAATGCTGCAATATTACCCATAATAGAGTTTAGCTCAATCATTGGGTTACGTCTAAAAGCGATTAAATAACGATTTAATACGGCGGTTGTTACAAAGTATGTATTTATGATGTTTAGTAGATAATATAAGACAACTACTAAAAGGGATATTTTTGCTTCTTTTTTCATTTAAAACACTCCATATACAACAAATCTATTATTTATTAAAAATAAAACGATACAAAATTTTATTGTTTCATTATATATTATACAATTTAAACAATATTTTGTATCGTTTTACTCTAATTTATAGACTTTATACGACGCTTACAGTTTTAGCCCAAGCTTGAAATTGTGCTTTGTAGCCTTGTAGTTTAGATTCTAAACAACCAAAGTTCATAGAATAAAAATGATTTTCGCCTTCCATAACAAATAGCATATAACCATATTCACGATCAACGGTTGCATTGTAATAAGCATAATAATATTTAACATCATCATCTTCATATAGGTTGACGGTTGCTGTTTTACCATGCGCATCTAGTACGGCTTCAATATATTGTTCTAAATCATATATGCCATAACTTGCAAGCTCTAATTTGGATTCTCTCATACCCATAAAAATATGATTCATCGATTCTAAATATAACGGTGCTTGAACAACTTCTTTTTCAACAAAACTATCGTTTAGTTGAATGGTCATACCTGTACCTGAAAACTCTTTAGTCGCTGGTCCACAACCAACAAGTAATAGCAAACTTAAAACAGTTAATATAAATAATATTTTTTTATACATGATTCTATTTCCCCTTACTGGTTTTTATTACTATTATACTACCCTTTACTATAATATAATAGCGATTTAATAAACTTTGTTTACCATATCCATATTATTTGATTAATCTATGCTTTTTAGGCACGCTACCACCAGTTAATTTCACAACATCATTTTCAGCAACTAAAGCATGTGGTTCAATTTCTGTAATACCTGCTTTTAATTCATTTAAATTCTTTCGGTTTGTATATAACATCATAACAACCTTATTACTTTTTAAGCCGTGTGCTTCAAAGGTTGTTAAGCCAATCTTTTTATCTCGAATATACTTTTCTAAAGCAACAGCATTTTCAATTGGAACAATAATATTTAGCATAACCATGCCAAATGCCATCTTTTTTTCTACCATAGAACCTACATAAACACCCACTGAAAAACCTAGTGCATAAATAATACCTAAAAGTGGTGCTGTACGTACATCATTGACCACCTCTGTTGCAACAAAAACCCAAATCAAGACTTCAATAAATGAAACGATTGCACCTTCTAATTTAAAACCTCTATTAACTATGATCAATCTTAAGGTTGCAAGTGTAACCTCAATGACTTTAGCAACAAAAACAAACACCACTGTTTGCCACGATGCCGCCGTTAAAAATTCTACTAAAAATTCTATCATGTCTTTTCTAATGCCTCCGCTACAATTATAGCAATTCCTTAAGATATTCTAAATAGATGCTTGTTGCTTTTATTAAACGTAATAAAAAATCTCTAAATAATTAGAGATTTTTAAAAGTTTTATACTTTTTGTCCACAATTAGGACAAAACTTAATACCTGTTTCTAATTGGTTGCCACAAGATTTACAAAACATTGGTTTTTGCTCCACTTTATTGCCACATTCTGGACAAAACTTAGCATCTTTAGCCAATGTTGATTGACAATGCGTACAATTACTATTGGCTTGAGCATCGTTTTTAATAGGTTCTTCAACTTTAGGAGCTTCAGTCGAAGGAATTACAGTCTTTATAAATGCTTCCACAACAGACTCAACATCAGGAATTATGAAACTATCCACTTTACTTTCATAATATTTTTCGAGATATTCATATAGATAAAATTCTGGAGTTTTTGCAGCTTTTGCACCGACAAACATACTCTTGAATTCAGTTTTAAACTCGTTAAACATACCCTTCAATGATTCTTCTTCACCATCAACTTCCTCTTGTTCAGTTTCAAGTACATGTACACCATCAAAATATGGTGCAAATTTAATAATTAGAGCTAGTTGTTCTTGATTTAAAACAATTCCACTGGCAAATTTCATCAAATTGCCTAAATAATCTTTTGAAAGATATAGATATTCCAACTTTGTTTTTAAATTTTTTCTATCTTTTTT
>CAZRKJ010000044.1:0-10335 GCA_964600775.1 uncultured Acholeplasma sp. | reverse complement strand
TTAACGATTTGCATGGGGGGCTGTAATTTGTTTTTAAAAGGTTATTTTAGAAAAGATAATAATTTTGAGTTTAAAAAAACAACAGTGATGACTGATTGGCTAACAGACTTTTCTAAAAATAAAGAAACTACATATGTACGTGGCTTCTTAGGTAGAATGTTATTTAGTGGTGAAGATGCACTAAAGAAAATTAATGTATTAAGTGGTGGTGAGCGTGTAAGACTTTTAATGTCACGTATTATGATTGAAGAAAAGAATACACTTATATTAGATGAACCTACAAACCACTTAGACATGGAATCTATTACTGCATTAAACAAAGGTCTAGAAGAATTTAAAGGGGTCTTATTGTTTACCAGTCAAGACCATCAATTAGTATCCTCAACAGCTACTAGATTATTTGAAATTGATTTAAATGGAAAATTAATCGAGCATATTGTTGATTATGATACATACTTAGAAAATAGATAATATTTTAACTAAAACGGTGCAACTGCACCGTTTTTAGTATATTAAATCTTATTTGATTTGTTCTGTGCGCTCATATAGCATTAAAGCAAAACTTTCAGCAATTTTAAAACCTGCATTTAAATATATAAAGCGTGCAGCATTGGTCCTACCGGTAAAGAGTGTCATGTATTTCGCACCCATTTGTTTAAAGGTTTGACATAGGGTGAAGAAAAGTATTTTGCCTAAACCTAAGCCACGAACATCACCAATAAGTTCTATTCCAGAAAACACACCTCTAAAATCATCAGATATTAAGAGTGGTCCAGCAAAACCCATGACTTGATTATCCTTAGTTACTACAAGCAGTGGGTCTGGTTTTTGTTTTTCGATTGTGTTTTTAACAGATGCTTTAAATGATTGACTTTGAAGTAAATCTAAAAATGTATACATAGCTTGGTGTTTGGTTGGATTATATAAGGATACATCATAACCTTGAAAGTTTAAGCTTTCAAGTCGCTCACTAATAGTTCTATCCATTTTAAATTGTTTTAAATCTAAGTAGAAGGTATCTTGAATTGAAGTATCTTTAAAGCCTAAACTAAGTAGTGCTTTATGTAGGTTTGAATTATAAATGACACCTTGTGCATTTGGATGGACCATTTGATGGTTTACATACCATGCAAGTGGATATGGTTTTTGATAGTGAATACGGATGGGTTTTGTTGTTTTATCAATTAACATTGAAATCAATGGTCTATAACTGGTTTCTTTACCAAGAATTAAATTGATTTCAATAAAATCCGTTGTACCGTAAACTAATAACCCTTCAAGTTCATCACCAACTTTTAAGGTGATGTAATCCAATTTAGTTAACATGTCACCAAATTGATCAAATTTAAGCGGTACAAAGTGTGTTTGTTTAACGTACTTTAGATAAAAAGCATCAAGTTTTTCCATTAATCTATACCTCTTTCAAAATTTAGTAAAGCTACTTTTAATTTAATATCAGATGAAAATCCACCAAGTTTACCATTTGATTGTATGACTCTGTGACATGGAATAATTAACATAATAGGGTTTTTACCAATGGCACTACCGGTTGCTTGGTATGCTTTTGGTTTGGAGTTTAATCTTGCAATATCTTTATAACTTCTTGTTTGACCAAAAGGTATTGTAAGTAGTGCTTGCCAGACGCTTAATTGAAAAGGTGTACCATTTAAATCTAGTGGTATATCTTTAGGTAGTTGTTTATGATTAAAATATTGATCAAGTAATTGAATGTAGGGTTTCATGAATATGGCATCATTGATGTAGGTATCAAGATTTTCACCTGCATATAAATATAAAGCCTTTAGTCCTTTTTGACTTGCTAGCATTAGAAACTGCCAATGCTTATAAGGATAAATATGATAATATACCATAATGGTTACCTTTCTTTTGCAAATGATTTGCAAGTTATGTTTTATGTGCTATAATACTTTTGCAAATCATTCGCAAAAGGAGTGCACACCATGAAAAAATTCATGCTTACATTTTTTATTTTAACATCAATTTTCGTGATTACAGCATGTAGTCCATCAAATAAATACGATATTGTTGTTACAGATTACTTTACACATGATATTGTTAAACAAATAACAGGGGATACACTCTCAGTAAAAATGCTTCAACCAATCAATGTTGATTATCATAGTTATGAACCAAATAGTCGAGACCTAATTGATTTGAAACAGTCCGAGTTATTCATATTTATATCGATTAATCATTCCCCATGGTTAATATCAGAATCACAAATCAGCGATTTATTAGGACATGACAAGTTCATTTCCTTTGAATCACTTTTAGATCTTGGAGAGCATCATCATGATGATGATGACCATGAAGCAACTGAACATGATGATGAACATGATCACGGTTTTGATTTTATATCTAATCCTTTTTATGTATTAACTATAATTGATAATTTAACGCACTATTTAGCAGAAATATTTCCTGAACATAGTGAATTATTTGAAACGAATGGTCATGACTATTATGATGCATTATATGATTTAGTATTTGATGTTTCAACAAATAGAAAAGCAAATGATCCACAAGTGATATATTTTGTTGGGCACAATGCGTTAGCTGGATTTAGTGATGCATTTAATTTAGATATCCACGCACTTGATGAAAATGTTTCACCTAATAGTGTTGCATCTAGTGTTGAGGTTGCAAACTTCATAACCAAATTAAAGGAAGAAAACATCACATTAATCTTTGTAGAAGAGGTATATAATATAACTACAGTTGCATATATTGCATCTCAAGTGCCAGGGTTACATGTATTAGAACTACATACATTCCACAAGATTAGTATAGAAGATTATAACCAAGGTATTGGTTACTTAGATTTAATTCAAAGAAATATAAATAATTTAGAAATGATTGGATAAATATGAAACCAAATTGTTCCAAATGCTTAATTGAATACAAAGATGTAACATTATCCTACGGGTATTTAGATGTCATCAAACATGCAAGTTTTACAGTGCATGAATCTGACTTTTTAAATGTAGTAGGGCCTAATGGTGCTGGAAAGACAACCCTAATTAAAAGTTTAATTCATCAATTAAAACCTAAACATGGTGAAATATTAATGAAAGACTTTAAAATGGGTTATGTGCCACAAAAGTTAAGTATTAAGCGTAATATGCCATTAACAGTATTAGAGTTTATCTATACAGGATTTTCTAAACAAAAACTAAAAATAGCTAAAACAGAAATAGATTTAATCATTGAATGGTTAGATAAAATGAAATTAGAAAAATCTATATTAAATGAGAAGATAAATACTTTATCTGGTGGTCAACTACAACGTATATATTTAATACGTAGTTTAATATCCAAACCAGACGTACTCATATTAGATGAACCTGCTAGTGCACTTGATCCACACTTTAGAGAATACTTTTATGAATTTATTAAAACCTTAAGAAAAAGTTATAATTTAACAATTATCCATATTACGCATGATTTAACAGATGTTATATTAGAAAATAGTTTGGTGATGTATGTTGACCAAGAAATTAAGTTCTTTGGAACATATATAGACTTTAATAAGTTTGAACATGAGGGACATAGCCATGACTGATTTCTTGATAACGTTAGATATTTTAAAATATGGCATTATGATTGTTATCTTACTTGGGTTAATCGCAAGTCTTTTAAGTCCGTTTGTTGTATTAAATGATCAAAGTTTAATTGCAGATGGTTTAAGCCATGTAAGTTTTACAGCACTTGTAGTAGGTATATTTTTTATGGATAACCCATTTTATATAGCAATACCGATTGTTGTTGTAGCTTCGATATTTATAAAGTGGCTCATTAAATATACTAAAATACATGCCGATAGTGCAATCGGTATTGTATCAAGTTTTGGGTTTGCTTTAGGGTTAATATTGATTCGTTATACAAATTCTAGTATGGACTTAGAAAGTTTAATTTCTGGTAACCTTTGGTTTAGAACAATGAACGATGTATACTTAACGCTCATGCTCTTAATCATTGGAGTAGTATTTGTTGTATTAAATTATAGAAAATTACTAAGTTTGACATTTGATTATGAACATGCTAAATTTAGTGGTATTAAGGTTGATTTATATAATTATATATTTGCAGCATTAACCGGTGTATTTGTAGTTATTGGTGTTCGAAGTATTGGTGTATTATTAATTTCTAGTTTATTAATACTACCTGTGATTACAGCAAACTTGTTTGCTAAAAGGTTTGTAGATTTATTAATTATTGGTCCAATAGTTTCAACAATTGTAATTGGTTTGGGTATTGTTTTAGCCCACCAATTTGCTCAACCAGCAGGTAGTGTCATTGTAATACTTTATACACTAGTATTCTTAATCTTATTTACCTTTAAAAAGTATGTATTTAGGAGGCATTCATAAATGAAACTTACATCTAAAAGACAACTTGTTTATGACATATTAAAAAAGGCAAAAAAGCCACAAAGTGCAGATGATATTTATCATGTGCTTGGGGAATCAACCATGAATTTATCCACTATTTATAGAACCCTTGAGAAGTTTCATCAAGATGCATTAGTATCTAGAAACTATTTAGATAATACTGCATATTACTTTTTAAATCATGATGATCATCACCATTTTATGGTGTGTGATATGTGTCATAAGCGTTTTGAGTTTGATTGCCATGTAGATAGTTTAATAGAAGAAATTAAACAAAAATATGGCTTTGAAGTATTACATCATGATTTAAATTTATATGGTACATGTAAAGCTTGTCAATCATAGATTATGTGATAGATGTTTTTTGTGAAATTATATACTTTACAAACCATATAAAATGATATATAATCTTGTCATGTATCTTATGTACTGTATAATTAACTAATTATCGGTAGTTAAGTTTCTACCTTAGTTCCGTTAAACTAAGACTACGTACATACTCCTTCTTTAAAAAAACTATATGAATTATTTTTAATTGAAGTCCACCTACAATTAGGTGGATTTCTATTTTAAATTGCTATACTTTAAAAAAGTATAACGTATAACCTAAAATTATAATGTATACATGTTAAAATAATAATAAATGGAGGCTATAAGCATGAAACTACTAGAACCAATAACAGTTAAATCTACAACATTTAAAAATCGTATTATGATGAGTCCAATGTGTATGTACTCAGTATATAAAAAAGACGGTTTTGCTACAGATTTCCATTATCTACATTATACAACCAGAGCCATGGGTGGTGTAGGTTATATCATGATCGAATCAACTGCTGTTTTACCTGAAGGTAGAATTAGTTTAGAAGATTTAGGTTTATGGGATGATAGTCACATAGCACCATTAAAAAGAATCGTAGATGCTGTACATAGTTATGGTGCAAAAATTGGTATTCAGTTATCACATGCTGGTAGAAAGTCTGGAACTGATAAATTACTTTCATCAACCGATGTAGCATTTTCTGAGCGCTATCCAAAACCTGAAATGTTAGATAGTGATGGTGTTAAACGTATTATTAAAGCATTTGGTCAAGCTGCAAGACGTGCAAACGAGGCTGGATTTGATAGTATTGAACTACACGGTGCA
Organism: uncultured Acholeplasma sp.; assembly: GCA_964600775.1. Classification (GTDB taxonomy): domain Bacteria; phylum Bacillota_I; class Bacilli_A; order Acholeplasmatales; family Acholeplasmataceae; genus Acholeplasma. Next base: position 4,776 of record CAZRKJ010000044.1, on the reverse strand, counting down.
CATGGTTATTTGATTGCACAGTTTGTATCCGATTTAGTTAATCAAAGAACGGATGCATATCAAGATGGGGCTAAGTTTTTAGGTGAAGTCATTGATGAAGTCTTAAAATATTTTCCAAAAGAAAAATTACTTCAATTACGTATTTCTGCATATGAGTATCATGACTTAGGTATGACACCATATGACTGGGCAAGTATTATTAATAAATTTAAGGGTAAGCTTGATGTGATTGATGTTTCAAGTGGCGGTACACTACCAATCCCTATTAAAGATTATCCAGGATATCAATTACCATATGCCAAAATCATTAAAGAAGAAACAGGTTTAGTAACTATTGGTGGTGGTCAGATAAATGATCCTAAACTTGCAAATGAAGCAATACTTGAAGGTATGATGGATATGGCATTTTTTGGTAGAAAATTATTAAAAGAACCGTATTTTGTTTATGAAATTGATTCGGAATCATTACTTAAGCAGTACATAAGAGCTAAAGGGCTTATTACTAAATAATACATATACGAAGGGGTATAAGTAAAATGATTATCGGACTTGTAAGAGAAGTAAAAATTAGTGAAGACCGTGTCGGTCTTACACCAGATGCCGTAAAGGCATATGTTAAAGCTGGACATACGGTTTTAGTTGAAAAAGGCGCAGGAAAAACATCTGGCTTTAATGATAGCCTATATGTTAAAAAAGGTGCAATTTTAATTGATGAGGCAAGCGATGTCTGGAAACAATCAGAAATGATTATTAAGGTTAAAGAACCAGTTAAATCAGAGTATGGTTATTTTAGAAAGAACCTTATTATTTATACATATTTACATTTAGCAGCAGAAGCACCACTTTTAAAACAACTCTTAAAAAAGAAAGTATCTGCAATTGCTTATGAAACAATTAAAGATGAAACAGGTTTACCGCTTTTACGTCCGATGAGTGAGGTTGCAGGTCGTTTATCCGTACTTGAAGGTGCAAGATTCCTATATAAGAATAATGGTGGTAATGGCTTGTTAATTTCAGGTGTAACAGGCGTAAAACCTGCTAAAGTAACAATTATTGGTGCAGGGGTTGCAGGTACTGCTGCTTTAATTAATGCATATGGTTTAGGCAGTGAAGTTACGATCCTAGATATTAATCAAGACAGATTAAATAGTTTATTATTAAAGTACCCTGGTATTCAAGTAATGCTTTCTAATGAAGACAACATTAAACTAGCCTTAAAAGAAGCAGACCTAATCATTTCCAGTGTCTTATTACCAGGTAAAAAGACACCGAAACTAATCCGTAAATCATATTATAAAGATATGAAAAAAGGTGCTGTTATTGTTGATATTGCTATTGACCAAGGTGGCTCAACAGATTATAGTAAACCAACTTATCATGATAATCCAGTATTTAAAGTATCTGGTATTACACATTATTGTGTTGCCAATATGCCAGGTATTGTGCCAAGAACATCTACAATAGCACTCAATAATGTAACCTTAAAGTTCGGTTTAGAAATCGCTAATAAAGGATTAACTAAAGCACTTAATGAAAGTGATGCAATAAAAGAAGGTTTAAATACGTATCAAGGATTTGTTACAAACAAGGATGTTGCAGAAAGTTTTGAAGTAAAGTATACACCATTTGAATCTATATAAGTAAATAAAAAGTGTAAGTTTGATGTGAACTTACACTTTCTTTGTTTTAATGAGCTCATTTGGTAAATAATCTGGTTCATCACCTAAGTTATCAAATACTGCAAATACAATATAGGTAATAATAGAAAAGTGTACCATGTATTGTGTATTATCAACCAAACCATGTATTTGACTTAATAGATATGTCAGCATAAATGCCGATACAGCCTTAAAACGAATGTTTTCTGCAAATAGACGACCAATACAAATAAACTGATGTATGAGTACAAAGAATCCGAATAATCCAGTTGTAGCTAGCACTTGGAAAATCGTTGAGTGATAGATTGTAATACGGTTTTCTTGTTCACCCAATATCCATAATTGGTTATACCATCCAGTACCTACGACTGGATTTTTTAAGAATGATACCCAAGCAGAGTTTTCATGGTTAAACCATAATGTAATTCTACCTGAAAGCATTGAATCTGGGTCATCAAAATTTATCGTTTCAATAAAGGATGTCCATATGAGTTCAATTGTTGGATAGAAGATATAGACAACAATTGTACCAATCAACAGTGTAATTAGTAAATTAAGTAACTGACGTTTATTACGTTTAAATATTGCATAAATAACTGTACCTAAACCTAATACAGAGACAGTAATCATAGACCCTCTGGCATTGGATACGTAGATCCAAAAAGCAATAAAAGCTAAGTATAACCATGGAAATATTTGAGTAGGGTATTTATATAAGTAGTAGATAACACTAGCAGAAAATAAAACTAAATGAATTGTTAAATCATTCATATTACCCCAACCAGGTTGACTACCAGTTCCTAGGTTAAACATGCGCATAAAATCTAAAATAAAATCCGTACCTTCATAAACTAAAAATCCATCGTACCACATCAAGACTAACTGAGTTACCAAGAACAAGCCCATTAGCATAAAGATACGCATTAAGTAATGAAGTTGATTACCCTCTATCGTATTGGCATAGTATAGGTAAACAACTAAATAAAATACACCCAGTAATGCAAGCATTGCACCTACGGGTAGAAAGGGTTTAGAAAACTCAGGTAAGATAAAACTAATAGATACCAATATAAGTGATAAACCTAAAGACTTTAGTTTAAACTCTGTTTTAAAAATAATTATATGCGTGATCATACCAGCAATAATCAAGAAAACGTTTAAAAAGCCTATGAGCGCCATATCGAAGGTATGTAATCCCATATTAGGTGCACCTAAACTAAAGACCATACCAAATATGATGGGTAGGGTATATATGGTGTTTTGATAAAAAATAGAGACAAGGAAAAATGGTATACTTAATAAAAATAGACTATAAAAAGAAAAGGGTAGTACAGCCTCAGCTGGTAGTATATAACGATAAGACCATATCAATAATGATATAGCAACCATGCCAACTGGATAAATATGTCCCCCTAAAAAACTTTCAATTTTTTCTTTCAACAAATTGTCCAAACCTTTATTTGATAGTCTATTAAAAATTATAACATAAAAAGAAAAATCATTGACGAAAGCGCCAATGACTTTTAAAGTCCATGATTATAAGCCTTGATCAAGCATTGCTTGATACACACGCTTAAAGGATAGAATATTTGCCCCTTTAACAAGATCGTTTGGTACACCATAATCACTTGCTGTTTTATAGATTTCATTAAAAATATTTGTCATAATATTTTTTAATTTAGTATCTACGGTATCAAAATCCCAAGATGTGTGTAGAGCATTTTGTTGCATCTCTAAACCACTAACAGATACACCACCAGCATTAGCAGCCTTACCCGGTATAAAGATAACACCTTTGTCTTGTAGGTAATGCGTAGCATCTAGTGTTGTTGGCATGTTTGCACCTTCTGCAACCATTTGAACACCATTTTCAATAAGTAATTTAACGTCATCTAATTCAAGTTCGTTTTCGGTTGCACATGGTAGTGCAATATCACACTGAATCTCCCATATACGTTTTGGGTTTTCTGCAAATATTGCAGAAGGATAACGTTCTATATAGACTTCAATAGATTGATTGTTGTTTTTAATATCTTCTAAGAAGGAAACATCTATACCAGTTGCATGATGTATCACACCATCTATAGATGACATCGCAACCACTTTAGCACCTAAAGCTTGTGCCTTATAACCGGTATGTAAGGCAACATTACCACTACCAGATATAATAACCACTTTATCCTTTAAGTCTGTTTGTAGATATTGATCAAGTGCTGCATTAACAATATAGATTAAACCATACCCTGTTGCCTCAGTACGAGCAAGTGAACCACCGTAATTAGTACCTTTACCTGTAAATGTACCCTCATGACGGTTGGTTAAACGTTTATACATCCCAAACATATAGCCAACAGATTTTTGTGTCACACCAAAATCACCTGCAGGTACATCCATTTGTGGACCTAAGTACTTATAAAGTTCAAGCATAAACGATTGACAAAATCTTAGGATTTCTTTATCACTTTTACCTTTAGGTGAGAAGTCTGCACCACCCTTACCACCACCTAATGGAATACCCGTTAAACTATTTTTAAAAGTTTGTTCAAAGCCTAAAAACTTTAAAATAGATTCGTTTACACTCGGTGTAAAACGAATACCACCTTTGTAAGGACCAAGTGCTTGATTAAACTGTACACGGTAACCTGTATTTACCTGTAGTTTACCTTGATCATCCGTCCATGGCACTTTAAAGGTAATAATTCTATCTGGTTCAACCATGCTACGGATAATATTACTTTCGATAATGATTGGATCTTCTTCAATAACATCTGAAATTGATTCTAGGAATTCATAGACGGATTGAAGGTATTCTTTTTGATAACTATATTTACGTTCTAAGTCTTTATATATAGATTCTAAATGATCATGCATAAATTTGCCACAACTCCTTTACATTAATTATATTGTAACAAAAATATAATGAAATAAGTAAGTATTTGCGGAATCAAAGAAAAAGTAGTTAGACCATTGAATGTCTAACTACTTACTCTATAAATTATTTTTTAGGTGCTAAAACTTTTTTTAATCTTGCAAAACGAGGTAACCCATTTACTTTTTCTAATTTTGTTTCACCTTGGATTAAAGGTATCGCATAATCGATAAATTCTTGAGTTAAACC
>CAZRKJ010000043.1:2316-10661 GCA_964600775.1 uncultured Acholeplasma sp. | reverse complement strand
ACTCTTGCATAAGCAATAGATGATTCTAAGCCATAACCCATCGTACCAATAACTGCAATCTTAATGCCTGATTTTTCAATGATGGTATAAGGTTCAAAGACTGGTGCCAAACTATTTGTAGCTTTTTCATAAACGTTTGCACCTAAAAAAGGAAAGTTTGCCTGTAGGTTATTTGTGCCATCAAAATATTGTGTAACAACATCAATACCCCAGTCAAATTCGTGATTACCAACAACAAATGCATCTAGTTGCATGTCATTTAATAATTCCATTGTTGAAGCACCATCGTACCAATTAGAAATTAGTTGACCTTGTAAAATATCTCCACCTGTTAAAAAGAGTGTTGTCTCATTATTTTTTTCTTTTTCATCTATGATCAGATTACCAATTCTTGAAAGACCAATTTGCTCATCAATATTTAGGATTGCACCATGTAAATCATTCAAATAAAAAATATTAAATGAAACATTTTGTGGCACTGCATTTGACCTGACATAAACTTGGGCAGTTATTGGTGTCATTTCAAGATAACTCATCAAACTAAATGATACTGTATAAACGCCAGCAATTTCATAATCTACAAATGAATCATCATAAACAACATCATCAATCAAACTCGTCTCATCTGATAATTTGGCAGTAACACCTTCAATATATGTTGGTGTATCACCACCAATAATAAATTCGAAACTATCTACAACCTCAAAAATGACAATAGGTTCTATGATGATGATACGTTCTTTCACTTCAATTGAAGCACTTTTTTGAAGTAGAAAATCACCATACATTAATGTAAAATAGATACTATATGTACCTACCAAGTTATAGTTGACGCCTAAATCATCAATAACAACATATTCAATTAAATTAACATCATTTGATGTTTGTGCAACAATATCTAGTAAATAGTTATATTTTATGTCACCAATTGTGTGTTCATAACTTTCTTGAATTTCAAAATTGATTGTAAGATCAGTTGTTTCTTCTAAGTTTGTACAACCAACCATAAGTAATAATAAACTCGAAATAATTAAGGTCAAAATTCTTTTCATAAATGACTTCTTTCCATATTTTAATTAGCATTTAATTATAACACTATAAATAGCATAATAAAAACAAATAGGTGTAGTTTTCATAATTTTATGAACTACACCTATTTATATGAGAGCTAATTTTGTTGCGATTTAGTTATTTTCTTGTGTTCATACATTTCATTATCTGCTTTTTTAATTAAGTCATTTAAATTTCTGCCATGTAGTGGAAATTCTGATAAGCCTATCGATGCACGAATTTTTAATATCTTATTATCTAAGTTAATTTCATGTTCAATTGCGTCCATGATAAGGTTAATTTTATCTTCTAGTGTCATAACTGAACGTTCTATGTCTAGCATTGCTAAAAACTCATCACCTGCATAACGTGCAACAAAATCTCCTTTTTGTATTGAAGCCATTAATCTTTCACCTAATATCGTTAATACATCATCGCCGATTGTATGACCAAATGTATCATTAATGGATTTAAAATCGTTTAAATCCATCCATAATAATGCAAATCTTTTATTATCTAGAACTTTTGCATTAAAGTACCTATTTAAATAACGTCTATTTGGTAAATGCGTAAGATCATCATAATATGCATAATCATTCAACTTTTCATTAAGCAAATGAATTTCAGAAATATCTGTGATAGTAATAAAGGATTGAATTCTATCGCCACTATCTATTTTGGATATAGACATTAAAACTTGCTTGGTAATACCAGTACCATCAACGATGCTTAATTCTTTATTATGTATACTTTGTCCTAAATTCAGTGTTTCTTTAAAAAAACTATCACTACACACATGTTTAAAAAATCTTATATTACAGATTTTTTTTCCTAACAAGGCTTGTTCTTTGTAAGTAAAGTGATTCATAAATCGCTCATTTACCTCTGTGACGACATAATTATCGTCAATGACTAACATTGATAATGGTGAATTATAAAACCCTATATTAAATTGATTGGTTTTTAGTCTGATTTTTTCAAAAATTAGATTTGCAAACCCATATGTTAGAAAAATTTGCAAAATATATGTGACAATAACGGTTGAAATCTGGAAGTTTCTTATATTAATATATGTTAGTGTGTGAATATCCAGGAAAAATACACTAATGACTCTAAATATGTATAACATGCTAAAGCCAAGAATAATACTAACTAAAATATAGGTTTGCTCTTTTTTTAATTTTTGTCTAACCTTTATGATTACAAAGATAGATTTAAAGAAAATATATGCTGTAACGATGTAGAGTGTAATGACTTGCATAACCAACAATTCATATACAAATAAAAAACACATGTAAATAAAAAATCCACCCGGTAAAATTAAGTAAATATCTTTTTGATCTACATTTAAACTAAAAAATTTGACCATTGCTTGAAATAATTCATAACCACCTAAAATTAAATATAGTCCAATAAATGGTGTAATGATATATTTTGTTTGTTCATCTAAAAACCATAATAAAATAAGGCTAGATGATATAAGCAGTTGCCCTATTAAAAAATTATTTATCCCTGCATATTTAATTTTTAACTTGTAACAAACAAAATAAAGGCTAAATATGACTAAAATAGCCATACAATATGCAGCCCAAACAATGATGTCGTAAACCATACAATCTCCCCTATATGATTACTTTAGATATATTATATCAAAATCTAAACAAATAGTACTATTATAATTAAAAAGTGACCAATAAATAGTCACTTTTTATCATAAATTAAATCCAATCACCATTAAAAATTGAGTTCTTAACTATTACATAATCTACTTTTGTAATCGATTCAATATCATTGCCACCAGCATATGATATAGCAGATTGTAGATCTTCTGTCATTTCTTTTAACGTATCTTCAATTTTTCCTTTGTAAGGAATTAAGATTTTTTTACCTTCAACATTAATTTTTTCACCTTTTTGGTATTCAGATGCTGAACCAAAATATTCTTTTAGTAATTCACCATCGACTTCAACAGTTTTACCTGGTGATTCTTTATGACCAGCAAATAAGAAACCAATCATAATCATTGACGCACCAAAACGTATGGATTTTGCAATATCACCATGGGTTCTAATACCACCATCTGCAATCATTGGTTTTCTAGCAACTTTACTACAACGAGATAGTGCTGCTAATTGCCATCCACCTGTACCAAAACCTGTTTTTAGTTTTGTAATGCATACCTTACCTGGGCCAACGCCAACTTTCGTTGCATCTGCGCCAGCATTTTCTAATTCTCTAACGGCTTCTGGGGTTGCAACATTTCCTGCAATTAAAAATGACTTTGGTAAATGTTTCTTGATATGGGTAATCATGTCAATAACTAATTGACTATGACCATGTGCGATATCGATTGTTATATAATCAGGCATTAAATCTAATTTTGCAAGTTCTTCAACAAACGCATACTCTAATGGTTTTACACCAACCGAAATTGATGTATATAAACCTTTGGATTGCATCATTTGCATAAATGGAATTCTAGCTGCTTCATCAAATCGATGCATGATATAGAAATAATCATTTTGGGCTAACCAAACAGCTAAGTTTTCATCAATGATAGTGCCCATATTTGCTGGAACAACCGGTAATTTAAATTTTCTTGGACCAAATAGTACTGATGTATCACATTCACTTCTAGATTTTACAATACTTTTAGAAGGAATTAATTGAATATCTTCATAGTCAAAAACTTTCATGTATACACTCCTTAATTTTATTGCCAACTTATATTATCATACTTATGTTACTTTTTAAAACAATTATGACATAAATTCGATGATTGTATAAAGCGTTCCACTTTCATCGAAGAATTGTACCAAAAATCCTTCCTCTGTTTGATAAAGTTTAAGCATAATTTTTTGAAACAACTGAAAATCTTTCTTATATTCACAAACAACCGTATGAAACTGATAATGCATGGGTAATACATTATATGCAAACTCTACATAGATTGCATTGTTTAAATGGTTATAGTAGTCTAAATGAGATGGTAAGACTGTTGTATGAGCCTCTTTTACAAATGCCATTTTTCTATTTAAACTAATTTTTCGACCCATATAAGTCATTTCATGTTTCTTTCGATTGCCTAAAGTTTTTAATATGTCACCACTAATGCGATGTGGGGTTTTATTTTCAATATGGATAAATGAACCTAGACAATAGGTTTCCACCAAAAGATTGCCCATCAAGTCATGGATGAGTGTGTTACGATAACCAAAAAATGGTTTTGTTTCATATGGATATGTTGTTAGTTCTAGCATGTCTTTATTTTTTGGCCAAGATTTAATATGTACATATCTAAAATTTAAAACAATGCCAAAGCCTTGAGCTTTACTTTCTTTAGATAGCACACTTAAAGATTCAATATGTGCCTCTTCTATATCTTGAATCATATCGATTAAGTCTTTGATACGTACATGCTTGTTATAGCCAAGTTCTGATGCTTGTATGATTCTGGTTTCTTTATACATGGATGATCATCCTCATTTAATTTTTTAAACTGTTTATTTATGAAATATAAATATTCATGATACAATAATTATAGTATATTTTTCGAATAATTTGGTGAAAACATGAAACTTTTGCTTAAACTCATTTTAAATCGATTTATCTTATCAATTTTAATTCTATTCTTTTTTAGTTTAGACTATAAAATGGTTCGTTTAAATCCGCTTGAATACTATAGTGTATCCCGCCCACCGTCTACCGCTGTTGCAGATGGTTACTATATTATTGAGTTTGGAGAAACTGATATATATATTGAAGTTACTTACTTAGATGGTCATATTCATCTTGTACCTAAAAGCGATGTTCCACCTCCAAGTTTAGTTCAAATTCAACCTCTTGTTGCCTGGTACTATTATGGACTGTTACTTGCGCTTGCAAACATCATACCGTTTGGGTGGTTCATGAAATCATCTAATCCTAAGAAACGTAAGAAATAAATTTGTAAGGTGTTCATTTGAATACCTTTTTATTTTTTTGGTGTAAAATATAACTGTAAAGTACATTTACACAAAGGAGGATTAAATTTTATGAAGGCATTTTTATTAGCCTTAAAGGGGTTTGCAGGGTCAGTAGGTGGATTGATTACGGTCATCTTTATTTTGTTTTGGCATTTTGATATCTTAGGATTTATTCAAAATTTTCCACCTCAATTTAATTTTTTAACGATAGGGTCTTACTTAAGTCTCTTCGTATTAGTTTTTGCAATCATTTGGGCACAGATGAAGTCCAAAGTACTACTTTCTCATGGTATTTTATTCTTTTTATATGCATCTGCACTCAGTGTGTTTTTAAATAGATTGTTTAGTAATTCACCATCTGATGCTTTTGATGGGAATGGCTTAATTAACTTAATTATCATGGCATATACACTAGCTGTTGTTGCAGCATATATGCTCTATGATCGTCCTAAAACAGGCAAATTAAATGCATTAATGACCTTACCGTTTCTTATATTCTTTGGACTTTATTATGTTGCCTCAGGTTTTAATAATAGTTTAATGACTTTATTGGTTGTTATCATAGCTTTATTACTTGGTAGTAAAGTGGTTGCACTTGCATATCCAATACATATATTAGTTGGTTTTGTCTTTTCAGCTCTATATTTTATTTTTGAAGCATTAAATAACAACACGACACAAGACATTAACACTTGGATCACTTTGATTGTATCCGTAGTTTCATTAGTGTTTCTAAGTCTTGAATTTATAAAATCAATCCAATCAAATGAAACCTAAGTAACTTAAGTAGAACATCACTCTTCATTATTGAAAAGTGATGTTTTTTTTTATATGATCATATAAGGTTCCTTTTGAAGTGCTGGTATATTAGATACACCAATGATTAGCATAATCTTCTTTAAATCTAATAAAAAATCTTCTACCTTTAATACTGCATCTTCAAAAGTCAATTCAGTTAAATCTAAAAACCATTTAGAAAGTCCGACTGCACTTGCACCTAATGCGAGTGCTTTAACCACATCCATTGGATTTCTAATGCCACCGGATGCATATTTATTTAAATCCTTCTCATCTCTTAAACTAATTAATATTTGTGCAGTATCTATTGAAAAATCCTTCAAGTAATCATTATTCTTACCACTTCGAATGGATTCTATATCAATAAATGACGTGCCACCACTACCTGAAACATCGATATGCTTTACACCTAATGCTTTTAATTTCGTAATTGTTTTTCCGGTGAGTCCATTACCTACTTGTTTGACAATGACTGGTACATTTAAATTATGTACGATATTTCTAATGTTATCTGACCATTTTGTAAAATCACGATCGCCTTCAGTCATAACAAGTTCTTGAATGACGTTTAAATGTATTGAAAGTGCATTTGCTCCAATTGTTTCAACGGATTGTTTAGCTTGTTCAAGCGTCATGTTTGGGTTGATATTTGAAACGAGTACACCGGTATGGTGTTTTCTAATCACGGTAAATGACGGAATTGCTTCAGGGTCTTTAAACATGATTGATTGACTGCCAGTGACCATTGGTAAATTGAAATGTGCAGCGATTTTTCCTAGAAATTCATTGATCGCATTAGCTTTATCACTACCGCCTGTCATTGCATTGATATAAATTGGATAATCTAATGCATAACCAAGAAATGTTGTTGATAAATCAATATCATCAATACTTAAATCTGGTAAATCCGTTGCCTCAAAAACAATTTTATCAAAGAAATTTGATTGTTTTTTAAGTGCACGTGCAATTTGAATATGTTCATCTTTTCTATTTCTGCTCATTATAGTCCCATACCTTTAATTCAAGTGCTATTAAACCACTTTTGATCCAAGCATCTTGAAGCATTTGTTTATCTGTTTCATTTTTTATGATTGCAATGCCACAGTCCCCATATCCAGCACCACTGGTTTTTGCTGAAAATCCATAGTCATTAGCAATCTCAATCATTTTTTTAAATGGCTCTGATTCAATAATTATTTGTGCCTGTGTTTCCAGTTCATTAAGTAATTGACGATATAAATCAATCATGTATTTAATCGTATAATAATCTGACCTTATTAATGCTTCCTTAAATTGATTGACAATAAGTTTTGTTTTATTTAAGAAACTTGCATACCAACTACTATCGTTTAAGTTTTTAGTTTTATCCGTATAAGCTTTTGTTGATTGTGAAAAACCTGAGAAACAAACTGCTAATTGTAGTGCAGGTTTTCTTAATTTTTGAATCTTTAATTGTGGCCAAGATAATTCTAGTACTTGGTCTAGGTGTCCTTTTCTATTCATGATCCAAATTAAATCATATCTTTGATATGCGACCCAACCACCATATATAGATGCAGCAAGTTCTGCACCTGATGTTATATCTGATATTTCTATTTGAGATAAGACACTCAGTTTAAACAAATCAATTTGCGATACTTCTATGTTATGAAATCTTAAAATACCCTTTAATACTGCAATGATAACAGCACCAGATGAGCCTAATCCATATTTTATATTATCTTTACTGGTTAACTCTGAAAAGAGTTCAATACTAAATGTTTGAGGTAATATACCTTTGTATTTCAAATATTTATATGCAATATATATAGCTGCTTTTGCATGTGTTAAGGTATCGTAAACAAAGACTGGTAGCTGTTCTGATAACATCCATTTAAAATGTCCTAATTCAGATGAAAATTGATTATCTTCGTCTGGCTTCACACGTACATGAATAAATTTATCAACTGCAACAACAATTGCTTCATTACCAGGTTTTGTTACTGAATACTCACCTATTATAAAGAGCTTGCCAGGTATTTTTAGTGCGATCATACAGAAGTAACCCCCATGCCTGCATAACTTACTATGACTTTAGATAATTTTTCATAACGTGATAGAACTTGATCAACATATTTTTTCTTTGTAAGAATTTTAACATTTGCACCAGCATCCATGGTGTAGTATACAGGGATACCCTCATTTCTTATTTTCTCTGTTAAGTCCATCACTTTAAATGATGCCTCAGTCAAATAAGCAACACCAGTTTCTTGGATGATATAATGCATAAGGCTTGCATGCGATTCTGCTATGCCACCAATTCTATTGAAATCATCTTCTATGATTGCATCTTTCATATCTTTAAATGCATCTTTAGTACTTAATATCCAAAGTTCCTTTAATTCAGGATAATCATTTAAGCGATTCATCGCTTCTGTACTATTTACTTTTTTAGGTGACTCATCAATTAAACATACAATAAGTGCTAAGTCATCCATATTTGTTAAATGTTCAGCATATGAAGATAAATGGTCTTTGCCTTCATGCCAAACC
>CAZRKJ010000043.1:0-2306 GCA_964600775.1 uncultured Acholeplasma sp. | reverse complement strand
AACCACTAAACCTTCATATATAGATCTTGATGCAGAACCACTGCCTAATCTTGCAAGACTAGATAATTCCTTTTTATCTAAATCTAAATTATAGGCTTTAGTTGCAGCATATGCAAGTGCTGCAAATGCTGAAGATGATGAGGCTAAACCTGCTTTTTTAGGTACAAAATTATAAGAATGAATGACTGCATAAAAAGGTATATTATATAGTTTACGAATTTTGTCCATATATTTAGAAACTCGTAAAAATTCTGCGCCTGTAATTTCTACATCATCAATAAAAAGTTGATCTTGACTAAATTTAGGATCATATTCAACAGTTGTTTTTGTATAAAAAGCATCTAAAGTTAAACTTAAGGATGATGTTAGTGGCAAGTTCCACTCAATATCTTTTTTTCCCCAGTATTTTACTAAAGCGATATTTACATTTGCTTTTGCAGTATGTTTCATATGACTATTTCCTTTAGATCATAAAACCAAGTATTAACAGCACCAGCATTTTTAAGGGCATCAGAAATTAATATTGCTTGATCTTCATTTTTTGCAAGTGCAATCATGCAACCTCCCTTACCACCGCCAGTTAGTTTAGCGCCAAGTGCACCAGCAACTAATGATACATCAACGAGTTTTTCTAATTCATCGTCTGATACTTTAATGCTTCTTAATAGTTGTTGTGCTTCAGTCATAGCTAAACCTAAGCGAATAACCTCATTATTTTCTAGAAATACTTTAACCTCATGTGTTAATGCTTCAAGTCTGTCCATAATTGGACCTATAACCGTTGGATTATCTGTCCATAATTTTCTAACTTCCTCTACCGCTTCACGTGTTAACCCTTTTTTACCTGTATCAGCAACAACAATGACTGCATCCATTTTAAGTGGGATTACACTCTTGCCAATATCCTTTTGGTAGAAAACAGCTTTGCCAAATGCAATAGTGGTTGCATCAAGTCCAGATGGATTGACATGATGAATTTGTTCAGCTACATCTACAAAATAGTTTAATCTTTCTTGACTTAACTCTACTTTGAATGCATCAAAAAGCGATCTTACAACCGCAATGGATACTGCAGCTGAAGAACCTAATCCTCTTTGTGCAGGTAACGAAGATTCAATTTTAATATGAATACCAAAAAATGGTTGTTTCAAAAATACTAATACAATGTAAATGAGTTGTTTGATGCCATAAAGTGTATCTGGAGCATCATCTAGTAAACCTTTATAGTAAAGAGAGTCAATAGTAATCTTATCGTTGGTCTTAAATACTTTAGATGAAATTTGTGCTTGCTTAAAAGGTAATGCGATTGCTGGTTTACCATAAACAACAGAATGCTCACCCATTAAAATGATTTTGCCGCTTGCGACACCATGTCCATAATCTATCATAAAATAACGCTCACTTTCCATCTCCATTATATCATGATATAATAAAATGAAATTAATAAACATCGAAAGGACTAATAATTATGTCAGATATTCTATTATCATTAGAGATTGAAGATTTTGGTACACTAAAAGTTGAACTTTATCCTTCAATCGCACCAAATACAGTTGCAAACTTCATGCATTACGTTAATAACAAATTCTATGATGGGTTGGTTTTCCATCGCATCATTAAAGGTTTTATGATTCAAGGTGGTGCTAATCCTAAAGCAAAAGAGTTACCCATCAAAGGAGAATTTGCATCCAATGGGTTTAAAAACGATTTAAAACATATTAAAGGTGTCTTATCAATGGCTAGAACCATGGACAGAAACTCAGCAACTTCACAATTTTTTATTATGCATCATGATGCACCTCATCTTGATGGGCAGTATGCTGCATTTGGTAAAGTTATTGAAGGTTCAGACATTATAGATAAAGTTGCATCTGTTAAAACTGATAGTTATGATCAACCATTGAAGGATGTTAAGATTAAATCAATTACAGTATTACAAAATGAGGCAAGTTTAAACCTAGTTCAATACGTATAAGAAAGTGGTAAATCTATGAACCAATATATAGATATTCATCCGAAGGTTTTAAGTGCAGTGCGTAGTGGTAAACCCGTGGTTGCTCTTGAATCAACGATTATTGCTCACGGCATGCCCTATCCAAAAAATGTAGAAACAGCACTCAGTGTTGAAAAGATCGTAGAACAACATGGTGCAGTGCCAGCTACCATTGCTATATTAAATGGTCGTATAAAAGTTGGTTTATCACCTGACGAGTTAACACTGTTAGGTAAATCAACTAACGTATTAAAATTATCTAAACGTGACCTTGCATACTGTATTTCTAAAAAGTATAATGGTGCAACCACTG
>CAZRKJ010000042.1:0-10678 GCA_964600775.1 uncultured Acholeplasma sp. | reverse complement strand
ATAAGAATCGCATCATCATCTGAATTAGATAATGCATAAAGTGCATTAAACATACGTGAGATTTCATCTTGATCAAGTAGTCCAAATGGTTCTGTTTTCAGTAAATCTTGTGCATCATATGCATGTGTACGTACTGTAGTTTTACCACCCGGTAGATTATCTACAATTAATTTAGAGATCATACCATCTTTAATCAATGATGTTTGAGTATCTAATAACATCATTTGACCAATCGTAATTGTTTCAGTTAAATTAGATAGCTCACCGATTTCTAAATCTGCACCTAAACTTAAACTAAATGCTATAAATAATGCTTCTAACTCAGTTTGTGTGACATGATCATTACTATCCAATGCATCTGGATGTATAACAAATCCATCTGTGTCATTTAATTGATCAGACATTAAAATACGTAGGATTACTGACTGTTCAGTCACCATGTTTTCTAATGTACCTAAGTTTAATAGTAGTGGATCAAGTGTTTCAACAACCGGTAATACAGCATCGGTTGGGTCTGCTGCTAAATATGTTAATGCAGCTACTAAGTTTGTAAGTTCTAATTTTGTTAATAAACCACTTTGTGGGTCATTACCTTCATAGATGTCTGTTGTTAAATCTAGTGTATTGATGAGTTCAACCTCATCAATATTGGTTGTAATTGCACCACGAATAATGATTGAGTCTACTGCAATCACTTCATTCATTTGAATAAAACTTAATGTTCTTGGATCAAGTAGTTCTAATAATTCATTTAATGATTGGTTATTACCGTCATCAATAATTAATATAACGTCTTTTAATCTTACAAGCTCATCTTCAACAATTAAGTTAGGAATTTCAGGGTCCGTTGTTCTTGCATCTATGACAGATGCATGAATTTCAAAGGATGCTTCAACTGCTGTTGTAACTTGTTCTGTTATAAGTACAGAACCAACAGTAATCACTGAACTTAATTGACTGACATTCATTGACTCAGGTGTTAGTGAGGCTGATAAATCATTTAATGTTTGATCACCTGTTTCATCGAGTATTTCAAGTGCTTCAAGTAGGGCACCAATTTCTTCAACTGATAACATATCTGGATATTCTGAATCAACTGCTAATGGATGCAGGTTGGTTGTTTGTAGTGCAGATGTAATACCATAAGTAATAAATGAACGAATAACATAGGATGTTTCATATTCTAGATTAATTAATTGATATACATAAATACTACTTAAAAGTGCTTCAGTATCGCCACCACTATCTAAAAGTATGCTTAAATCTAAATTTAAATCTTCTAATAACTGAGCAATTGCTTGAAGCTCTTCAAGGGTTAAATCATTTTCTTCACCATCTCTAAATGCTGCAAATGGTAATGTAACGATATCGGTTGCTTTAAGTTCTGTTGTAATTAAGCGTGTAAGAATTAGTGAATCCAGTTCAATAACTTCAGATAACTGAGTTGATGTAATGTTTGATAAGTCAAATCCTTCAGCACCAGGTAGTTCAGTGATTTCAAGAATTGCGATAACCTCAAGCATTTTAGAAACTTCAGAACGTTTGACCCAATTTTGATAGTCACCATCTGATTCTAATGCATTGGTAGGCATTTCAAAACCTTCCATATCCATGTTAATGATTTGATCACTAATCATAAAGTATATTAGGTCTGAACTCAATATTAAATTTCTATTATTTTCGGTTTGAGTAAATGCTAAAACTTCTGCAATTAATTCATTAACTGCATCATCACCTGATGGAATACTTGAAATGCCTAATGCACCAAATATTTCAAGAATAGTTGATATTTCTGTTCGCTTAACCCAACCTTCATAATCACCACCAGATTCTAGTACTTGGGTAGGTATCGTAAATAAATCCATTTCTAGGTTAAGTAATTGATCACTTACAACAAAGTAAATAATATCTGACGATAAAATTAGGTTTCTATTTTCTTCATCTGATGCAAAACTTGCTATTTGTCCAATTAAGGCTTCCATAGCTTCATCATCTGTAGGTAAAGTGGTAAGTTCTAATGCTGCAAATACTTCAAGCAGAATGGATAATTCACTGCGTTTAACCCATCCTTGATAACTTCCAGTAGACTCTTTTACCACATCAGGTAGCGCAAACGCTTCAAGATTTGATAACTGTACATCAATGACTGCATATAAAATATCAGATGATAAGAGTGTTGTACGGTTTGCTTCACTAGACGCAAACTCTACCATAGCAGGTAGCAAGACATCAATTGGATCTGCATCTTCTTCAAGCGCGCTTGCTAAACCAAATGATTCAACTTCATATAATCTACCAATGACATTGGCTAAAGTTCTAACTTCTTCAATATAGCTAAAACTATCAATAGTAGCTAGTTTATCTAATGGATCTAAAAGTAATGGATCAGTAACAAATTTAGAAATTAAAATATTACTCATCTGATTTGTTATATCGTTTATTAGTTGACCTTCTAAAATGGTATCAATTAATGAATTAAATGCTTCTGGTCCACCTGTTGTTTTCATAATGTCATCAAATACTTCGATTTGATTTGCATTTTCTGCAAACATTGGGCCAACACCAAAATTACCGATTGCTTCATATACATCAGCAACCCAAGTCAATTGGTCTTTAAGTGCATCATGGTCTGCAAAATTAGATTCAATAATTGTTCTTATAAGTGCGATTTCTTCACTTGTCCAACTATCATCTAGGGCAATAGAATTTGCACCAAAAGAAACGATTTCTGGTAAGAATGTTGTAAACAATGAAAGATCAGCTAGTTCAATGATTGTATCATGGAACCAAGAATGATAATCAGGATCATCATTTAATACAATCATTAAATCTCCAATTTGATTGACAAATGATACTAAATCATAGGTTGTATCTCCAATTGTTACACCTGGAAAATCAAATGCAATGGTTGAAATTAAATCACCTAATTCAACTAGTGTTGTACCAAGTAGTGAGGATGAGGTTTCTGAACTAAAGTTTCTAATTTTATCTCTAATAGCGCCAACAAATGCTACTTTATCTTCATCAGCTACCCATGTGATTTGACTTTGGAATTCAGGCAGATAAAGTGCCGCTTCTAAAGCATAATCAGAAATAGCAAAAATTGATAAACCTGTTAAATCTGAAATTGCATTTTTTAAATGCGTTTGACTATCTTCATCAAACCCTAAAACGGATGCAGGATCTTCGAAAGTAACCATCCATGCATCTAAATCTTGAATTAATAATAATTCTGATACTGCATCAAATATCGTATTTAAGTCACCTGTAAGTGATACATCTAAATCACCTATTTGATTTTTAATGTAGTTGATTGTATCCAGTGGAATATCAGGATACTGTTCACCCAATAAATCTACTCCAAATACTAATGCTGGTGTTAATGATGTATCTAGTAACATCGAATCCATTAACTTATCAAATGCACCTCTAAATGTTTGGAAAGATTCATAATCTAAACTAAATCCTTCTTCACCTGTTGAAACTTCTGCACCATCACCTGGTAAGACAAACGGTGCAGCTACACGTGCAAATTCTGCAATCCAATCCAGTTCTGCACGCCAAATAATAACATCCGTAGACCCACTTAATTGAGACCTAAATGCTAAGTCAAATAAGAAATCTGCAGCTCCTGTTTCACCAACAGTAACCATATTAACGTAATTTACAAAGTTATAAGTATTTGCCTCAGATATTTCAATAGCAAGTTCTCTATATTCTGGATCATCTATTTCAATACCTTGACCAATAATCGTATTTAATAAAATTAGTACTGGTAGTATGATAATAAACCCTGCAAATGCACCACGTCCAATACCAATGATGCCACCAATGAATCTGCTTTTTCTAACTTCTTCATCCGGATCAGGTTTAAAGAAACGCCATATCCATGCATAAAGTACAAGGGTTAAGAACCATCTTAAGACCACATATAAAACAATAAATAATACAATTTTAACCACTAAGTCAATAAGTGCAAGCACCAGTGGTAAGGCATTAGCTGCAATAACCATATCAATATAGTCATTACCGGTTTGTTCACCTAATGCAAACGTTCCAAACCAAGCTCTTAGATTTTCTTCTGTAAATACCCATGCTACAGTAAAGAATCCTATGAACCAAAATAGTAATAAAACAAGACCAATATGCCCAATGAAATAAAATAGTGTTTTCTTAACACCTCTTTTGACACCAAGTAAGAAATGATATAAAACAAAAAATCCAATTACTGCACCTTGAAAAACAAGAAACATCATTGGAATGGTGATTGGCAGGCTAGATAAGTCTGGCATAATATAAACAACTCCCCTCAAATGCATATATAAATAAGTCCCCAATTATATATGTATTTATATTTTAATTATATCACACAGTAATCCTGCAACTTATTACGGAAACTACATAAATTAATAGAAGAAAAAGAAAAAAATATAAAAAATCAATTAGATTTTATATATTTTATATAATTTATCAGTATTATTATAAATTTAAGACTATTTAGAGTGATATGACCACCCATGGTCATTGTGATATATCATAGTTTTAGACATACCACCATCCACAGTAATAATCTGTCCATTAACAAAACTATTTTGAGGGTCAGCTAAATACATGATTGCCTTAATAATATCTATTGGTGCACCAATTCTTTTGGATGGATGCTGTAAATGATCAGTTTTTGTAAATGTATGCGTATCTATATCACAGTTTGATGTATCAATCCAACCTGGTGCAACAGCATTCACTCTAGCTTTACCACTTAAAGTCATCATCATCGCATGTGTAAGTGAAGATAATGCACCCTTTGCAGCTGCATAGTTTTCAGAGTGTATTTGAGACTGGCTAGCCCTGGTTGAAAGTATATGTATAACTGAAGCATCAAAAGAAAATATTGGTGTAAGCATCTTTGTTAAATACATCGGTGCAACCACATTTACTTGTAACCCAAAAGACATTTCATCAAAACTTGTTTCAAGCATACCCTTTTGGTGTAAAACGGCGTTATGAACAAGTACATCTATGGATTTAGATTGTTTTTTAATGATTGATATTGCAGCATCTAATTGTGCTTGATAGCCTAAATTGCAAGTAACCGGTTTAAATAATTGATTTTGAACTTCTTCTGTTAGTAAAGTTAATCCTTCCTTATTTACATCAAGACCATAAACCAATTGATTATGCTTAACTAAATATTTAACTAAACAACGACCAATACCACCTGATGCACCTGTGATAACCCATGTTTTTTGATCCATAATCATACCACCTTTCAAAACCAAACTTTATAATCATTATATCACTTACGATCGGTCAATTTAAATTTTATAAAATAAATGCTCACAAGATATAACTTGTGAGCACTTAAATATTACTTTTTATTATTCAGCTAATGCTGCAGGTTCTTTACTATTAAGTAATTCAAAATCCAATGCATTTTCTTTTTTAGCTACAATTGTTGCAGCAACACCAGCACCAACAACATTAATTAACGTTCTACCCATGTCAATTAATGGATCAACAGCAATAATTAAACCAATACCTGCAATTGGTAAGCCAAGTGAGGATAATACAACTGCTGCTGCAATGGTTGCAATGCCTGGTACACCTGCAATACCGATTGCAGATATTGTTGTTACTATAAGTAGCAATACAAAATCAATTGGTGATAATGTAATACCATATGCATTCGCTGTTAATACAGCAACAACCGCAGGAAAGATACCACCACAAGCATTCATACCTACATTCGCACTTAATGGTCCTATGAAGTTTGCTACTTTACCATTGACGCCTACACGCTTTGTTAAGGATTCTATTGTTACAGGTAATGTACCATAACTACTTTGAGTTGTAAAAGCTAAAAACATTGCAGGTGAGAATTTTTGGATAAATTTAACAGGTGAAATACCCATAACCTTTAGTAACAACATTTGAACAAATATAAAGTGGAATAACATCGCACCATACATAATTAAAATATATAGACCTAATTGACTTAATGTCTCAAAATTACTACGTCCTACAGCAAATGCCATAAATGTAAATACAGCATATGGTGTTAGACGTATAACAAACTTCGTGATTCTAGTCATGATTGAATTTAATGAATTGTTAAATTCAACAAAAGACTTAGTTCTTTCTGGATGTCTTTGATTCTCAATCATAATAGCAACTGATATAAATATAGCAAACACAATAACCGGTAACACGACATTACCACTAAATGCTGCAAAGACGTTATTTGGAAAGAAATTTAAAATAACTGTTTCTATTGGCGTAATCGTTCTGGTATATGTATCTGTTGGTATAAAGTCATTACCTAAACCTGGGATTGCAGCAAATGTAAAGCCTACTGCTGCGGCTACTGTGGTCGTAATTAATAACCAAAATAATGAACGAGCACCAATACTTTTTAGTTTATCTGTAGATTCTAAAGATGTAAAACTCTTTATAATCGCAGTAAACACTAAAGGTATAACAACCATTTGGATTAAACGTAAATACAATTGACCAATTGGTCTTATGGTTGCTATAATGGTTGTTTCATTACCATCTATAGTGGTTGTTGTTTGACCAAGTGTCAAACCAACAATTAACCCTAATGTCATACCAATGATGACCCTTATACTAAACTTAAATTTAAGTTTTCCTGTATAAAAAATAAGTGCAAACACTACAAGTGTTACTAAATAAAGTACACCTTTTTGCCATGAATCTATTAAATAGTTATCGAACATAAAAAAACCTCTTTCTAGTGAATGTATATATATCATACTATCTATTACATTGCTTAACAAGAAAGAGGCTTTCTGAGTTTAACTTTTGAATAATTGTGTTATTTTTACTTAAAAAGATTAATATTTTATATTATAATTACTTTATTTATCCAATAATCAATTTATACTTTTGTAACAAATCAAGAAAATCATTTCTATAGTAATCATCTTCTAAATCTTCATCGGATTGGATACGTTCAATAACTCGATCAATATCTGCATCAACTTTATATTGTGAATTTATTAAGATGAGTCCAAATTCAACGATACTACTTATAAAATCAGCATCCTTACTTGGTGATGTTTGAACTGCATTTAAAACTGTAAATACTTTTTCAAGTTGTGTCTCATCTGCTACATCATGTGATTTATATCTAATGGTTAAATCTGCTAAATCATTTGTTGATGTTTCTTTTAATTTCAACTCATATATTGCTGTAACTTGTAGCCCTGTACCAATTTCACCAGCATCCGTTGTTTCATCATTAAATTCATCGTTACTTAATTGTCTATTTTCATAGCCAATTAAGCGGTATTCTAATACAGCATCACTATTAAATTCGATTTGAGCTTTAGCATCTCTTGCTACTGTATAAAGTAAACCATCTATATTATCAATAAATGCCTTTCTAGCAGATAGCATGTCATCAATATAATGATATACACCATTACCAGCAGCTGCAATACGTTCTAATTTTTCATCTTTAAAATTACCATAACCAAATCCAAAAGCTGAAAAATAAATACCGGATTGTCTTTTATCTGAAATAAATTCTATTAACTGGTCTGTATTTGAGATACCCACATTAAAGTCACCATCTGTAGCAAGTACGATACGATTATTACCACCTTCTATGAAATATTCTTCTGCAACCTCATAAGCCATTTGAAGTCCACGTTCACCTGCAGTAGCACCACTGGCACTTAAGCGCTCTATTTGTGTGTTAATATAATTAAAATCATCAATTGTCTTACCTTTAAAAACAACTTTTTCACCAGATGAATAGGTTACTAATGAAATTGTATCTTGTGGTTTCATCTGTTCAACTAATAACATGACACTTTGTTTAACTAGTGGTAATTTATTCCCACTACTCATTGAACCTGAAACATCTATTAATAAAACCAAATTCGTTGGTACATCCCCTAAGTCCATTGTTTTAGTCTCAAGTCCTACCATCAACAAATGTGTTTCACTATTCCATGGTGTTTGGATTAACTCTGATTTGAATCCAAAGATATCATCATCTATTGGCTCATTATAATCATACTTAAAGAAATTTACCATTTCTTCAATACGCACAACATTCGGATCAACTGGTCGACCAGCATTAATTTGAGATCTAATAAACGAATAAGCTGCAGTATTTGCACTTAAAGAAATATTAGACTTATTATTTACTTCTGTATTGATAAATGGATTTTCAACAATAATTTGATGCTCATCATCATTAACCTCATTAATGTAATCTTCGTTTAAATACCCACCACCGCCATATGGATTACTACAACTTGATAATATAAAAACTATCATCATAATAATTACTACAGATAATATTTTTTTCATAACGATCCACCCCTTTATGAAGATTATATCATATTGGCATTTGTAACTTAACAAATGTTATAAGCATTGCTATTTAGACTAGATTATTTAGTTGGAATGTCCACACTTTTTTAATGTTTTATTTTACTTAAACTATATATAATAAAAACACCTACATAATTAAGTATAATTATACAGGTGTTTTATCAATCTATCTAAAGGGGCGTATTATTATACCCATTACTTAATTTCAGCCTTTTTAGATTAGTAAACTCTAAAAGGCTTGTCGTTTAGAAATAACGACACTGTTGTATTGAAAAACATGAAATGGCTTTACACAACATAAACTGATTAAAACCTTACTTATTAAATAAGTCTAACTATTATCATTCACTTTATAGATGTTAAATAATGCATCTTGTGCTTCAACTGGCTTATTGATAAAATCCTTAATTTGAACCCTAAATAAATCAAGACTTTCTACATTTATAGTGCCACTAAAATCTAGGACTATATGTAAATGTTCAATAGATATTTCAGGTACAGATACTTTAAATCTATATGCATTATTTCTTTGAGGATTTGCTGCACCTTTAAAAAGTACGTCATATACTTGATCTGTACCATCAATACCGACCATTAAAATAACTTCATAGATGAGGATTTCATCATAAGAAAAATCTCCAAACAAGTTAGGATCATAATCTGTACGCTTAGTTGTAGTATCCTCTGTTTTAATAAATGTTAAATCAAATCTAGTAATTTGATGTTCTAGGAAATACACTGCTTCATCCGTATTCATTGAATATGTAGACTCTTCCAAAGGTATTGTAAAAAGTTCTGTTCGTGTGCTAAAACAGCCCGACAATAACAAAACTAAACATAAACACATAAATATCATAAGCTTACTAATAATTTTCATTTACTTATTCATCCCCTCATATTAAATGTTTAAGCTACTTATAGTCTAACATATAATAGGAAATACTTGTAGTAACTGCAAATACGGTTATTGTTAGTATGAGTAAAAACCATTGCATTAAGTGTAGAATGTGTAAAATTGGAAACACAACAAGCATCACATAGGCTGCATAGGTCCAAACCATATGTTTTTTATTTTTAAATTTATGATTTGTTTTTGTTGCAAGACCTAGTTTTAAAAACACTAGGATGACTACTAAGATGACTAACCAAGAAAAAGATACGAGATTATTAGAAATCACTGTTGGTAGTAAATATATGGTTAAACTAATTACGTCAATGATTGCAAGATTATATCGATAAAAGACTTGGTCATATGGTTTTTGGTAAAACATCTTTGTATACGTACTTCTAAATTTTATAATGTTTGAAATAAAGATTGTTAGACTTAAAAGTATAAAAGCTATCGATAGGATCATTAAAATAATCGCTAAATCATCTGTATAAAAAGACATATAAATTGGTATCAAAATCAGACCAAATACCATTAAAGCAACCGATACGATAAACTTAAATTTATATTGATAGATTAAGTTATCATCCGTAGTTTCATTTGATACCGGTTTGGTGAGTTCTTTAGCAGATAAGAGTTCACTAACTGAAATTTCAAGTGCTTCTGATAAAGCATTAACCAAACTTAAATCTGGTAAAGATGCACCTGTTTCCCACTTGCTAATGACTTTATCAGATACATTTAGTTTTGCTGCTAGATCTTTTTGTGTGAGACGTAAAATCTTTCTACGCTCAACTATTATTTCTTTCAAATTGTTCATGTATTGTTTCCTCCGATAAAATTATAATCCTAAAAATATTAAAATAAACTCTTTGTTTTAAAGAACTGTTCTACACTTTAGAGAATTCTTTATTTTTTATGATTTCAACTCTATTGCTCGAATACTTAAACATTTATTTTAAATTATCTTTATTATGATAAGATTCAATTTGTTCAATGATCTTTTCGATGAGCTCATTGGTTGTAAATTGGTCAGCATCAACTTCACTATCATCTTGTAAAAGTAATGTATTTATGCCTTCTTGTGTCCCTATAGCAATATAAAATTCATTAGCTGTTTCAAGTGATGAAAAAATTTGGATTTCATAATAGTCATCTGATTCAAAAAAATCAAAGTCAACGACTAGACTATATTTTTCTAATAACATACTAATGTTTAACTCTAAACCATTGATGAGTAAATACATAGTTTCCATTGTAGAGTTTTGATCCTTATATGCATTTACATAACTAACAAACTCACTTTTAAGTTGTTCCTTTTGTGTTCTTAACTTTGCTATTTTCTTTTCTTTGATCCACTTAAAAAATCTAAACATGGTTTAATTACTCCTTATATTTTTTTAATGACATAAAAATACTAAA
>CAZRKJ010000041.1:0-10765 GCA_964600775.1 uncultured Acholeplasma sp. | reverse complement strand
CAGTACCGTTTGATAATCTAACACGCGCATATTTACGTAATGCAGAGTTAGGTTTCTTAGGTGTCATTGTAGTAACACGAGTACAAACACCACGTTTTTGAGGAGAACTATAACCAGATTCTTCTTTTTTCAAGCTGTTGAATCCATATTGAAGTGCTGGAGATTTTGATTTATATTTCTTGTCTGAACGAGGTGTTGTAATTAATTGTGATATGGTAGGCATTTTCTTTTTCCTTTCTTAAAACACATTTCCACGTGTTTCATTTTTGGTATTTTGGCTTTATGAAGCCAAGATGTTTATATTAAATGTGATATATATTTCACACCTGTTATATTATATATTTTTGCGTGATAATTGTCAACTTATAAAAATAAAATATGTGTAAATTTTGCATGAACATAATGTATAAAAATGCGTACACCTCTAGTTTTAGGTGTACGCATCTATTTACTGAAATACGCTATATATGACTACATTATCCAAAACAGTATATAAATCTCCTGCTTGATAGATTGTATCATCTATGAGGTAATGACTAAAGCCTTGTTGTGTATTTGTTGGTAAGGTTATTTGATCACCAACATATACATAACTTAAGTGATTTGGTCTTGCTAGAATGCCGTTATTAAAGTTAACAAGTTCTAAGTATTTATCTCTTGTTGTAAAGTTATTGGTTGGATAACCATCATATGCATAAATACCATTGAAGAATCCAACTAAGGTTGTTATAAAATGACGACCTTCCCAGATATTTGCATAATCCGGATGAAACCCTTCACCCCTTAATGCAACAACCTGTCTACTTGGCCATGTGACTGAATCAATGGCTTCTACATAATCCAGTAACCAACCCCAACGTGTAAGCATCTCCTCATCTGTGAAGAATTGATATAATCTAGAACCTGCTAAACTTACAATTTCTGGTACTTTTCCAAAGGTTGCTTCCGGATAGAATATATCCCTAGACAGTGTTGTTAGATTTGAATCAAACTTACTATTCCAATCCTTTAAGAATACTTCTCTTAAATAGAAATGATTATTTTCATATTGATCTGTAATTGAAAGTGTACCAAATGCATCCACCCCAAAAAGTTTTATACCTTCTGTAATACCTGCTATTTTATTATCTGCATCCCCAGCATATTGCATGCGGTATGCAACTTCTAAAATAGAACGTGTAACTAAATTACGTGATAATGTTATTTGTCCATCTACTTCATAATATGCAATAGCGGTATAGACTTGACTAAATTTAGACGGTTCAATATTTGGTAGCACTACTGAGAAAGTACCATCTATAGCACGATTGTTTGCAGCTAATTTATGAACCGTTTTACCGTTCATTGTAAATGTCTGTAGCGTAGATGATTGAATGCGTGTTCTTAACTCTGATATCGTTGATAGACCTTCTACAATATAGAAACCTTCATTTTGGGTTTCTATAGATGGATCGATATTTGCATAAAACCTTAAAGCTTGATTTGTTTCATTACTACCTTGTCTAATTGCTGCACCATTTATAACATTTAAGTCACTCATGAGTGCTGCATCCCCTAACGTATTTGTATAGGACATTGCACGTACTGCGTATTGATAGTTATCATTTAGGTCATTTGTTACAAAATTAATGACATCTTCGTTTGAACGAATAACCTTAATAATTTCAGATGGACTAAATGTAAAATCTGTATTTGTTCTATAGATATAGTATTGTTTTGCATCAGATGCACGATCAAAACTTAAGATGCCCTGACTATGTCTTAGGTTTGTTACACCACCTGGATTTATCGGTTCCATACTACGCAATTCTGGTAATACCGCAATATCACTCCAAAGGTTTTCAGCGTTTTGCATCTGCGTTGTCGATAGATTATTAGCATTTTTAAATGCGCTATCTACAAAGTTATAACTATATATACTAGAACCCAATACATGTTCTAGTGTATCTATAAATTGTAATTGCTGTCTCATTTCATGCATATTGGATTTCCATCCATATGTATTTGAGGCACTATCCGCCATATATAACCCAATACCTGAGTAAAGATTTACATCAAAATTCTTGAAGACATCGTTCCACCAACGCATGAGCTTAGTATAACTAGCAATCGGGTGTGAATCTGCCCAGTAGCTTTGTGGAATTAAATAGTCAATCCAGCCTTCTTGAGCCCACTTAACTGAATCAGCAAATAAGTAACTAGAAAAATGTGTTTGACCACCAGTTTCAGAACCGGTTGTAATTGGATTGCCATTTGTATCATATGTTACAACACCATCACCGTTTTTATATATACCGGTTGGTGATATACCAAACTGAACAAATGTATCATTTGCTGCATTATAATCTTTAATGGTGTTTGATACCGATTCAACCATTAAATTTACTTGATGGCGACGCCAATCTGCTTTAGATGTAGCACTGCTTGTATTAAACCCTGCACCATATGTTACAAAGGTATTTTGATCTGGTTCATTTAATATCGTAGTACCGCCTGTTAATGAACCATTTGCACCTAAATTAATATAAAAGTAATCATCAAAATGGATTGCATCTACTGGATATCTATCCAGTATTTCAACAATTGTATCAGAAACAAAATCTCTAACATGAGGTAGTCCTGGATTTAAGATTGATGCATTATTAAATGTTAAGATATTTGCAGGATTACTTGCAGGGTTTGCCTCTGGCATTGTACCTACATAGTTTGTACCTAAACGATATGGATTTAACCAAGCATGAAATTCCATGCCACGTTTATGTGTTTCTTCAATAAACCATAACATTGGATCAAATACATTAAAATCAACATTTGAAAATGCTTGAGCTTTAGGGTTTAATGTCGACACATAATATGCATTATTATGTGTACGCATATGCATAATTAAAGCATTAAAGTTATAGTGTTCTAAGATATCTAAGATTTCAGTTGCACGTGCTTTAAACTGTGCTTCTGTAGTGTATGCTGGCATACTACCGATAAGGTGAGATGCCCATGCTGCACGAAATTCCGTCTTATCCGCAACTGATGATGGTTGTGTGTTTGCCGATGTTTTAGGGGTTAACATAATGAGCATAAAACTAACGATTAGTGTGGTTATTATAATTGCTATTTTTTTCATCATTACCTCCTTAATATATGCCTGACCAATTTGGGTCATCAAATTGGTAAACTAATGTATTGCCTGTAATAGTATAGTTAGATGAACTAATGTTTTGATTGTTTAATCTAAAAATTAATCCTTCAGAAAAAGTCATACTTGAATCTAAAATAATTTCAACACGTACCTTTAAGTAATCTGTTGTTACAGTTACTGTAATATTACTTGAAGCACTTGTTACGGTATAGTTTGATGTATTTACAACTACATCAACTAAATGCATAATCGTATCATCTGGATTTTCACTTTCAACTGCTTCTATAATTTCATCAGCATACGCTCCTTCTGAAATTAAAGCTAATTGATAAAGTGTAAAGCTAATTGTTTCTGAATAATATACATAAACTTCATCTAAAATCGTTACACGTACAAATGCTCTAGCATATACACGGTCCTCTAAGTAATCTAGTGTATCTGTAAATACATGAGAATATGTAGATAATTCTACACCACTGAAAGGCGCCTCTATTTGATGTTTTAAAATATCTTCACGATCAATTGTTAGCGTTGATGCATCATTAATAACATAGATAAAGCCGAACTCAAAACCCTCTAATAAATCCATTTGGTCTTCAGGACCAAATAGACCATTAAGTTCAAACCCACGTGCTTCATTATTCAGTTCAACTTCAATGGATAATTCTAAACTAGGAATTTCAACACCTGTTTCAACTAGTGCAATAATCTCTTCTGCAAAGCTACCTGTACTTACCTTAGCTAATTGATAAAGGGTTACTAATTGTACAGACTCTAATGTGAACATATACGGTACAGCAAGTTTATCAAACATAACAACAACATATGCACTTACATAATCATTTGCATAATCTAATTCTAAATTTGGTAGTGTAACGGTATTTACATCACCTTCTAAAGTAGATATTTCAAATGTGCTAGCATTTTCAGTATCTAGTTTAGCCTCTAGGTCTTCTCCTGTTGCATTAATCATGTATCTTATGTAATATCTAAAATTATTCACATCATCTACTTCAAAATTCTTATCGAAGTTTACAGTAAAATCTACACCTCTTTGTGTATTATTTAATGTCATTGTTAACTCAATATCCATTGTATAGTCTTCTGGTGGTCTAGAAAACGGTATACAACTTGCTAGTATAGATATCATACCAAGTACAATAATTGCAAAAATTTTCTTCATCTAGCTTACCTCATCTCTTATGTTTTGTTTTATTATTTTATAATATAATGCTTACTTTTAATCCTTCTTACAACATTTCCACACAAAAAACCTATTTCATATTCATTTTAATTATATTATATATACACCAATAACTTTTTATTGCTTTTTCATTTATGATAATAATGTTTATTATTTTCAACTAATAAAAAAAATTATCGACTAAATGATTAAATAGTCGATAATTTTAGTATTTTAATTTATTATTTAAATATTTTACCGTAATATGCGTTTTCTAATATAACCTTCATATCTGCAACTAAAGGTAGTTTAGGATTTGCTGTTGAGCACTGATCTTCATATGCCATATATGCCATCGTTTCGCTATTTAGTAAGTAATCTTTTTCATCTGTACCTTGTTCTTTAAAGGACATTTGAATACCGATAGATTTACCTAGTTCATAGCAAGCCTTAGCAAACATTACAACCCCTTCTTCTTTTGTTTTAGGGTTTAAACCAATTGCACGTGCGAGTTCCATATACTTTTGATCTGCTACATAATATTTATATTTTGGCCAAGTAGATAGTTTTGCGGGTACCACACCGTTATATAAAATAACGTGTGGTAATAAGATTGCATTGATACGTCCGTGAGGAATATGGTATCTACCACCAACCTTATGTGCCATAGAATGTGATATACCTAAGAATGCATTACCAAATGCCATACCTGCCATGGTTGATGCATTATGCATTTTTTCTCTTGCTTCAAAGTCATTACCATTATCATATGCACGTTTTAAATACTCAAACACCATTTTTACAGATTGAATTGCAAGTGCATCTGTATAGTCATTAGCTAGTATAGAAACATAAGCCTCAACTGCATGCGTTAATACGTCCATACCTGTATCTGCTGTAACACCTTTAGGTTGTGTAAGTGTTAGTGCAGGATCAACAATTGCAACCGTAGGTGTTAAGGAATAATCAGCCAGTGGATACTTCTTACTCTCCTTATTATCCGTGATTACAGCAAACGGTGTCACTTCACTACCTGTACCAGAGGTTGTTGGAATACATACGAGTTTAGATTTTCTACCTAAATCTGGGTATCTAAATGCACGTTTACGAATATCCATGAATTTTTGTTTTAAGTCGTTAAAGTCTACTTCAGGATTTTCATAGAATACCCACATAGCTTTAGCAGCATCCATCGGAGAACCACCACCAATTGCTACAATTGTATCTGGTTGGAAGGACTTCATTAATTCATAACCTTTGATAACTGTTTCAATAGATGGGTCTGCTTCTACATCCGTAAATAGTTGGTAAACCACATGATTTCGTCTTAAACTTAATTGATCTGTTACTTTTTTAACATAACCTAAATCAACCATCACACGGTCCGTTACAATAACAACCTTACTCACATCACGCATTTGTCTTAAATACTCAATTGAGTCTCTTTCAAAATAGATTTTAGATGGTACTTTAAACCATTGCATATTGTTTTTCCTTTCACCAATGCGTTTAATGTTTAGTAAATGGATTGCACTCACATTATCTGATACAGAATTTTTACCATATGAACCACAACCTAAAGTTAGGGATGGTATAAAGCGGTTATAGACATTACCTATACCACCAAATGTTGCAGGTGAGTTCACAATAATACGAATTGCTTTTAACTCTAACCCAAATTCCTTTTTAATTGAATCTACATTAGTATGTACGACTGCAGAGTGACCTAAACCATCTAGTTCAACCATTGCTTTAGATAAATTAATACCTTCACTTGAATCTTTTACCTTAAGTAGTGCTAAGACAGGTGATAGTTTTTCTCTAGTTAACGGCTCTTCTTTGCCCACCGTTTTACATTCAACTAATAATATATTTGTATTTGCCGGTACACTAAATCCTGCGCGTTCTGCAATGTGACTTGCAGATTTACCTACTACATATGGATTTAATTTCACACCGTCAGGAAACATGAATTTTTCTAACATTTGCTTTTGTTCTGCATTACATAAAAAAGTATGTAGTTTCTTAAATTCAGCAACTGCATCATTATAAATTTCTTTATCAATGATTGCTGCTTGTTCAGATGCACAAACCATACCATTATCAAACGCTTTAGACATTACAATATCATTAATTGCTTGTTTTAGGTTGGCTGTTTTTTCAATATATGCTGGCACATTTCCAGCCCCAACACCAAGTGCTGGTTTACCACATGAATAAGCTGCCTTAACCATAGCATTACCACCAGTTGCTAAAATAGTTGCAACCCCATCATGGTTCATCAATTGATTCGTGTTTTCTAAGCTAGGATTTTCTACCCAACCAATACAATGCTTTGGTGCGCCTGCTTTAATTGCCGCATCTCTTATAATACGTGCAGCCTCTAAACTACAGTTTTGTGCATTCGGATGGAATGCAAAAACAATAGGATTTCTAGTTTTAAGTGCGATTAATGCCTTAAAAATAGTGGTTGATGTTGGGTTTGTTACAGGTGTAACCGCACATATAACCCCTACAGGATCAGCAATTTCTGTAATCCCTGTTACTTTATTCTCAGAGATGATACCGACTGTTTTTAAATGTCTCATATGATTAATTACATACTCAACTGCAAACAAGTTCTTTGTTGCTTTATCTTCAAAAACACCTCGTCCGGTTTCTTCTACTGCCATCTTTGCCAAAATACCGTGTCCATCAATTGCAGCAACAGATACTTTAGCTACGATCTCATCAATTTTCTCTTGAGAATAGTCCATATAATCCACTAATGCTTGGTTTGCATGCGTGACTAAAAGATCTACCTCGTTAGAGATTAGCTTATCTTTTTCCATATTAAATTTCTCCTTATATTACTTGAATTGTTTGTTCACCCTCATTTTACATTATTTTTTTCTAATGTAAAACGAAACTATAATGAACACGTTTTCACAAGTTTTACACAACAAAAAACCGGTGAATTTTAATCATTCACCGGCTATTTTCAAGTCTTTCTAATTATTTTTTTTACAACTTTTTTAAGCAGCTCTCTACATATCCTTAATGGTCTTGATATAATCATAACCCCTAAGTATAAACGATAACTTAACCCTTTTAAGTGTTTTGTTTGTCCGTTTTTGTAATATAGAAGCATTTTACCTTTAATTTGCAGCGGATATACTTTTTCTAAATAAGCTTGATTATCCCCACAAACCATATAATAATCCTTATGAACCTTAAAAATACGGTGTAGGATTAAATCTTTATTTGCACGCATAAATAGGATACAGTCATACTTTTTAAAGGTAGTTGCTTTTTCAATATAAACGGTTGTGTTTTTTTGGTTTAATAGTGGCCACATCGAAACCCCGCGTACCTTTGATACAACAAACCCTTTTTCTTCTAGTTGATTAATGATTGTGTTATCAAAGTTCACAGGTTAGTCCCTAGTTTCTTTTTTTGTTTTTTATTTGAGAATAATTGTTGATCCACTAAACGAATAAATTCACTTCTTTTTAAAGACATATCTGGCATATACGTAAAGTACCCATAACTAAAAGATACTTTAATGCCTTCACTTGATGCATTTAGGTTACTTAAGGCATGCTCAATATCACTTGCCATCTTCTCAATATCCGCTACTTCATGTTTGGTTGTAATAATTAAGAATTCATCGCCACCATAACGCGCTAAAAACTCATTTTTACCAATACAGTTGGTTAAGAATTTTGCTGTTGACTTAATTACTTCATCACCGACTAAGTGACCAAACGTATCATTAATATTTTTAAAATCATCTAAATCTAATAAAATTGCTGTAAATGCTTTACCCTTTTTAGCTTGCCCTATCTTATCTTCTAAATAAAAGTCTAATTGTCTTCTATTAAAAATCCCTGTTAAATGATCCTGTCTCACACGGCTATTTTGTACAAAGACAAACAATATAACAATAGATACAGTGACTGAACTTGGTATATAGGCAACACCTGCTAGTAAAATTTGAGCCAGTAACCCTGTTGCAGGAATTAAGCTAAATATAATATAAGCTAGCATGTGTGAGCCTTCAATTCGTTTGTGCTTATAAATTAATAAACATACTGATGAAATCAATATCAACCCATTAACAATATGTGTATACATAAAGAATGGTCCTCTTGTATATACATTACTTGCATCTATTTCATAATACCACCCAGTAAACTGCGTAGCAATTAAGAATATAAGATTTACTGCAGATATACCAATAAAGTATTTATATAATTTCTTTGTACGCTCGGTATCTGAATATATCTTATAGTGGATATATAAAAACCATAGTGATGGAATAAAGTGGGATATACCATGTGTTACAAAATTACCCACTTCCTTGAAATACCGATATATAAATACATTATTACCTTCAACCCTAGCTAAAATGTCAAAAACTAATAGTAAAAGTGTGACCTGTGCTAAAGCTTTAAACAACCGATCACTCATTAGTGAATATTTAGCTTGTCTACTATAAATATATATTGTAACTAACAATATAAATGAATAGAAAAATAATGCAATATTTACATCGTTCATAGACTGTTCTCCCTAATCTATGTTACCTATAATAAAATATATATGCTATTTTAGCATACCTATACAAAATACATAAGTTTATCGGAAATTTTACTTCAAAAATACGTCGTTATAAATTGCATCTCTTTGGAATAGTTTTAGAATATATGGACAAACAGGGTCTATTTTTTTACCCTCACGACGAGCAACATCAACAACTGCATCCACTAACTTTTGTGCAATTCCTTGTCCTCTAAGTACAGGGTCAACAAACGTATGTGTTGCTGCAATATAATCCTTTACATACTGATAAGTGATTTCTGCAATCATTTGTCCATCTTCATTTTCCATATAAAAACGTCCGGGTTCATGTTTAAACATTTGCCATACCTCCTAATATAAAATATTATACCGTAAAATTTGTAAAACTTAAACTTATGCATTTTAACTTAGATAAAAAGGGATACGAAACCGCATCCCTTTTTATATAGGTTTTTATGGCTATAAAAACTTTCTCCCTTGAGTCTTTATAGTCTTAACAATTAAATTTAGTACTTATATTATACTAAAATATTGTCTTTTTTCAAAAAAATAGCACTTTTTTTATCTTTTTTTCACATTTAATCTATCTTTTATGACCCGTTTGATAAAACACATAAAAAATAGAGGTATCAAACATCATTTATTGATGTCAAATACCTCTATAAGTTTTAAAACAAATTATTCAAAATCATCGTAAGTTGGTGCTTTTTCTTCTGCCTTATCATAGTGGAAGAATTTTTCTTGTAGAATACCAGTACCAGCAGGGATTAGACCACCGATAATGACGTTTTCTTTTAGACCATGTAGTTCATCCATCTTACTCTTAATTGCAGCATCTGTTAAGATTCTTGTTGTTTCTTGGAACGATGCAGCAGATAAGAAGGAGTCACTTCTTAGAGATGCTCTTGTAATACCTAATAGAATTGGGCGTCCAACAGCTAAGCGACCACGTGTCTTCATGACAGCCTTGTTTTCACGTTTGAATTCATCAATTGAAACCTCTGTACCCGGTAGGATGTTGGTATCGCCTTCAATCACGATCATAATACGACGTAACATTTGGCGAATGATTACTTCAACGTGCTTATCAGAAATCTCTACCCCTTGAGCGCGGTAAACTTTTTGAACTTCTTCTAAGATATAGTTTGATGCAGTCTTAACATCCGTTACACGTAATAATTCTTTTGGATTAATCGATCCGCTAGATAGTTTTTGACCTGCAACAATGTCTTGACCTTTTTTAACTAAAGCTTCTACGTTTGGATCAAGTGTGTACTTATATTCTGTAGCATTTGAATCAGCAATTGTCACACTAATTGAACCACCACGACGTGAAACTTCTTTAACTTTACCTTCAACTTCAGATATCGTTGCTTTACCTTTTGGATTACGCGCTTCAAATAACTCTTGAATACGCGGTAAACCTTGAGTAATATCGGCACCAGCAGCAACCCCACCGGTATGGAAGGTACGCATGGTTAACTGTGTACCTGGCTCACCAATAGACTGAGCAGCGACAACACCAATTGCTTCACCCACCTCAACGTGTTGGTTTGTTGCAAGGTTAATACCGTAGTCTTTCGCACAAATACCATGGCTAGATGTACATGTCATGATACTTCTAATTTCTACTTTTTGTAAACCAGATTTAACAATCTTAGATCCAATTTCTTCCGTAATCATTTCGTTTCTAGAAACTAATAATTCACCAGTTTTTGGACTAAAGATGTCATGTGATGCAAAACGTCCATAAATACGGTCATATAGCGGCACAATTTCTTTACCTGATTCATCTTTAATTGCTTCAACAAAGACACCATGGGTTGAACCACAATCATCTTCAACAATAATAACATCTTGTGAAACGTCAACTAAACGACGTG
>CAZRKJ010000040.1:0-10868 GCA_964600775.1 uncultured Acholeplasma sp. | reverse complement strand
TCGGACCTGCAATCTTAGGAGATTCAGTTTTAGATCAAGTAGCACTTGATAGAAAATTAATCGCTTTAGACGGTACAAAGAACAAAGGTAAATTAGGTGCAAATGCTATTTTAGGTGTTTCAATTGCTGCTGCTAAAGCTGCTGCTGATTTATTAAATCTTGAATTATACCAATATCTTGGTGGATTCAATGCAAAACAATTACCAGTACCAATGATGAACATCATCAATGGTGGTGCGCATTCAGATGCACCAATCGATTTCCAAGAATTCATGATCTTCCCAGTAGGTGCGCCTTCATTTAAAGAAGCAATCCGTTGGGGTGCTGAAATCTTCCATGCACTAAAAGCAATTTTAAAGAAAAAAGGTTTATCAACTGCAGTAGGTGATGAAGGTGGATTTGCTCCAAACTTAGCATCTAATGAAGATACAATTGATAACATCTTACAAGCGATTGCAAATGCAGGTTATAAAGCTGGTGAAGAAGTATTTATCGGTTTTGACGTTGCAGCTTCAGAATTCTTTGACAAAGCTAAAGGTAAATATGTATTTAAAAAATCTACTAAAGAAGAATTTACTTCTGCAGAATTAGTTGAATACTATGCTACTTTAGTTGCTAAGTATCCAATTATCTCTATTGAAGATGGTATGGATGAAAATGACTGGGATGGCTGGAAGTTATTAACTGACAAATTAGGTTCAAAAATCCAATTAGTTGGGGATGACCTATTTGTTACAAACACTGAATATCTTGCAAGAGGTATCAAAACAAACACAGCAAACTCAATTTTAGTTAAAGTAAACCAAATCGGTACATTAACTGAAACATTTGATGCAATCGAAATGGCTAAACGTGCTGGTTATACTGCTGTTATTTCACACCGTTCAGGTGAAACAGAAGATACAACCATTGCAGACATTGCTGTTGCAGCAAATACAGGTCAAATTAAGACTGGTTCAGCTTCACGTACAGACCGTGTTGCAAAATATAACCAATTAATGCGTATCGAAGACCAATTAGGTGAAGATGCTGTATACCTTGGTTTAGATTCATTCTATAACTTAAAAAAATAGTTTAAATGATCAAAGTGCTGCATGAACATCTGCAGCACTTTTTATTTTTATGCTAAAAAAACACTTAATACTTATGAAATTGCTTAATAAAAACCTTAAACTATATAGAGTAAGGTCAAGTAAAGTGATATATTTCATGTTATAATAAAGGGTAGATGAATATAGAATTTTTATTTAGTTAAGGGGATTTATATATGAGGATTGCATTAATAGCGCATGATAAAAAGAAAGATAAAATGATTTTATTTGCTAAAGCACATGAAGATTATTTGAAACAACATCAACTCTATGCAACCGGTACAACGGGTGCACGTATTATGGCGCATACTGAGCTTAAAGTTAACTTAAAAAAGTCTGGGCCATTAGGAGGAGATCAAGAAATTGGTTCGATGATTGCTAATGGTAAGTTGGATCTTGTAATATTCTTTAGAGATCCTTTAACCGCACAACCACATGAACCGGATGTATCTGCACTTTTAAGGTTGTGTGATGTTTATAACATACCACTCGCTACAAATGAATCTGGTGCAGATTTATTTATGAAGCATTTAAAAGGACAATAATTATATGAAAGATATTAAAAATAGTTTTACACCAAAAGAAATAAAAAAAATGGCGCAAGAACGCCGCAAAAAAAGAAAAGTAAAAGATTTTATTAATAAGGACTATATTGATGACAATGGCAATGCCATTGTCGACGTGGTTATTAATGATAAGAGTCAACTATTTTCACAGTACTCTAATAAGATGTTACTAAAAAATGAGATATTTACTTATTTAGATACCATAGCTGATCCGATTCCTAATATTTATCCGTTAGTTATTAACTTTATTGTTAAAGACTTAAACACAATTAATCAAGAGTATGTTAAGGAAGCTTTAAAAAGGTATTATTGGTTTAGTTATAAAGCAATGGAAGCTAAACTTAAAAAAGATATTATTTTTATATTTTTATACTTTATCATTGGTATAAGTTTAATTATAGGTTTTAATTTTATTAATTTTGAAGCCTTAGGGATTAATGGTACATGGCCAGCCATCATTGATAGTTTTATTACCATCTTTGTTTGGGTACTTATATGGGAAGCAATTAGTCAATTAATTGTTGGTCGAGCTGAGAAAAAAGAAGAAATGCTTAATGAAAAACAAATGGCCTTGGCTGAAATTAAATTTTATGAAAGTTTAAGTGATGCAGATACTCAAACAAATTGATAGAAGTTTATACAAAGAAAGAGGTAAAACATCATGGATAAACAATTTATGAAATGGTTTTATGACCAAAAATTAGAAATTATTTCAAATGAACAACTTAAAAATACATATGGTAAAACATTAGATCATTTACTAAAAGATCATGCTGATTTAATTGATATGGATGCTGTTGGTAATATGAGTTTAAATAAGCGCTATGCTATAGGTACGTTAACAATCAAACGTACGATTGCTTTTTTAATTATGCCTGAGGATCATAAAGATATAAAATTAGATTTATTTGATTTAAACGGGGCTATGGAAGGGGATATCGTATTAGTTGATATTTCAAGTTATAATCCATATGTAGTTGAGATCATTTGGTCTAGTTTAACTAAATTAATTGCAGATGTTAAAATAACAAAAGATAAAAAAATGCGCTTTGATGCAGCAGATGC
Organism: uncultured Acholeplasma sp.; assembly: GCA_964600775.1. Taxonomy (GTDB): domain Bacteria; phylum Bacillota_I; class Bacilli_A; order Acholeplasmatales; family Acholeplasmataceae; genus Acholeplasma. The sequence goes on along the minus strand of CAZRKJ010000040.1, from coordinate 8,146 downwards.
TGCAAATAAGCTCATTGTTGTAAAAGATATTCCGGATTATTTAGTTGATGGACATGTTGTCTTACTACAGGTAACGGAAGTAACACGGACTAAAATATTTACAAGGTTTAGTGAAGTTATCGGTCATTTAAATGATCCTGACATGGAAATCGTTAAGATTGTTTATGATTATGAATGGCCACTAAAATTTAGCCACGATGTTTTAGATGAACTACACCATATTAAAGTTGATCACGCATATGAGAAAAAAACCAGACGTGACTTAAGAGATAAATTAATTATTACGATTGATGGTGCAGATGCTAAAGACTTAGATGATGCCATTAGTTTAGAAAGACTAGATAATGGTCATTTTAAATTAGGTGTACATATTGCAGACGTATCTTATTTTGTTAAAGCAGGTAGTTTACTAAATGAAGCGGCATATAAGCGTGCAACATCAGTATATTTAGCAGATAGAGTGATTCCAATGATACCTCATGGCTTAAGCAATGACTTATGTAGTTTAAACCCAGATGAGGCTAAATATACGTTAACATGTGATATGGTCTTAAATGCTGATGCTGAAGTCATTGATCATGAAATTTATGCATCTATTATAGAAAGTAAACACCGCTTAACATATGATGGTGTAAACGCATTTTTAAAAGAAGGGGTAACAACTGGCGATATAAAGGTTGATGAACTCCTTACAAACATGAACATGTTTGCAAGAAAATTAAAAGATATACGCACAAAGCGTGGTGCAATTGATTTTCAATCTAGTGAATTAAAGTTTGTATTAGATAAAAGTGGGGATGTTTTAGACGTTATTGAACGTCTAACAGATGAAGCAGAAGGCTTAATTGAATCCTTTATGATTTTAGCAAACGAAACTGTATCACGTCACTTTTATGATAATGATTTACCAGGTATTTATAGAATACATGAAAAACCAAGTGTAGATAAGTTAGATATTGCCTTTGAATCCAGCAATAAACTTGGTTTTAGTGTTGATAGAACTGCGAAATCTTCTAGTGATAAACTACAACGCTTAACTCAAAAAGTTGTAGATACACCTTATGAATACATTGTTAATATGATCTTATTACGCAGTATGCAAAAAGCAATCTACTCTGAAAAACCAGTAGGTCACTTTGGTTTAGCAAGTCCTTATTACTCACACTTTACTTCCCCTATTCGAAGATATCCTGATCTTTTATTACACCGTATGATTAGAGATTTAATTATTAATAAACCAGATGAAGAAAATCTAAAAGCATTAAAGAAGCATTATAAAGATTTAATGCCAAGTTATAGTGAGCATACCTCTAACCAAGAACGTTTAGCAATTAATATGGAGCGTGAGGTTAATAAACTTAAGAGCCGTCAATATATGGCTAAGTTTATCAATCAATCTTTTGATGCACAAATAGTCTCCATGATGCCTAGTGGGTTCTTTGTAAAGTTAGATAATGGTATAGAAGGTCTAGTTAATGTTAGAAATGTAAATCAATACTTAATTTATGATGATGAGCATTTGTTGTTTTATACAGATAGCGGTAATCGTTACCGCTTAGGGGATAGAATCCGAGTCAAGCTCATTAAAGTAGATGAAGTAGATAATAATATTGATTTTACAATAGACCCTAAAAATAAAGCCCAAGCCCATACAACCAAGAAGGTTGCAGGTAAATCTAGAAGAGAAAATAGTAGTAAGAAAAAAGTAACACATAAGCCTAAAAGAGATAAAAACAGAATTAAAAAATCTAAAACTAAAAAATAAATTTAATATCTTACATGGTAAGATAGTAATAAAGTAAAAAAAGGAAGCACCGATGAAAATAATCGCACAAAATAAGAAAGCACATTTTGAATATTTTATTGAACAAAAATTTACAGCTGGTATTAAACTTCAAGGTAGTGAAGTAAAAAGTATTAGAGCTGGTAAATGTTCAATTAATGAAGCCTATATTACATTTAGAAATGGTGAAGTGTTTGTTTTAAATATGCATATAGCAAAATTTGATGCATCATCTATTTTTAACCATGAAGAAACTAGAACTAGAAAACTACTATTAAACAGAAGTGAAATTAATAAAATAATGGGAGCGCAGACCAGAGATGGTATGACTATCATTCCATTATCCATAGAACTACATGAGGGTTTAATAAAGTTAGTGATTGCACTTGCTAAGGGTAAGAAGTTATATGATAAGCGTGAAACTATTAAAGATAGAGACTTAAAACGTGAACAGCAACAAGCACTAAAGGGAAGAAGATAAATGTTTAAAAAAGTAAAAGTGGGTTTAATGCTTGGTGGCGGTGGTGCTAAGGGTGCTTACCAAATAGGCGTCATTAAAGCATTAGAAGAATTTAATTTAATTAAACAAATAGATGCCATATCTGGTGTCTCTATTGGTGCGATTAATACACTTTTATTAATGAGTAAGAAAAAACATAAAGATATTGTTGATATTTGGAAGCTTATGGATTCTGAAAATGTCTTTGGTACTAAGGGTAGTTCTTTGATTAAAGAAAAAAGATTATACAACTTTGTTCCAGTTGCTGAAAAGTTAATTGAGCATGTTGATTTAAAATTGGTTAGAAAATCTAAGTACAATGGCTATGCAACTGCAGCCCGGATGTATGATAAACAATCCTTATTTCATCAGATTAAAACAGATACCATGGAAAAAGAAGTTTTCCATTTAAATAAATATAAAGACCCATTTTTAGCAACCATGGCATCTGCATCGATACCACTTGTATTTGGACCTACAATTATTGAAGGTAAAAACTATGTAGATGGTGGCATTATTGATAATTACCCGATACAACCATTAATTGATAATGGTTGTAACTTAATTTTTGCAGTAGCTTTAGATGATGGGTTTAATCCACATATATATGATAATCAAGATATTGATATTATAGATTTTACATCTGATGCAGCATTTGAAAAGAATAAGTTAGCAGATATGATGGATGTTATGAAGTTTACCGATGAGTTTAAGTTAGAAAAAGAAGAAATAGGCTATTTTGTAGCTAAGACGATGATTCAAAAGATGGTTACTCATGGCTATATAAAACGTAGATTTGGATTCACCTTCTTAGTTAGAAAACCAGGCTTTAATGTTTTAGAATTATCTAAGTTTGATGAAATGTTTGTTAAAAACTTAAAGTATAAAAGCCGGTATAAGATTAGACGTATGATCAAAGACCATAAGAAAAATGAAAAGTTAGAGAGAAGAAAAATAAAGGGGTAGAATAGTTTATGAATGAAATAGAAATCGTTCGTTTGATTCAAAATTTACGTAGTCCGTTTTTGGATACATTGATGCAGCTTTTAACAGAATTAGGGGATCAGTTAGTATTTATTGGTGTGGCGTTAATTATTTATTGGTTCTTTAATAAACGCATAGCTTTTAAGTTAGTGTTTGTTTTTATTAGTAGTGCAATTGCTAATGAATTATTAAAAGGTATATTTGCACGTCCTAGACCGTATGTAGAAGATCCAAGCCTAAATGTTGGTACATCAACCCATGGTTATGCATTCCCTTCAGGGCATGCACAAAACATTGGTGTCATTTCAACTGTTTTATATCAGAACTATGGTAAATCCAATAAGTGGTTGAAGTGGGTGTTACTTGCTGCAATTATTGTTGTTCCATTTACACGTATGTATTTAGGTCAACATTATTTAACGGATGTTTTAGTAGGCTTAGCTTTAGGGATAGCGATTGCTTATGGTGTTTCTATATTAGTGGATATGATGGGTGATAAAGAACACGTTTTTGGTTTATTAATTACCATACCTTTAGTTGCAATCGTATTTATTATTTCACTGTTTGGTCAAGACTATGAAGCATTAAAGAATTTATTTGTTGCTGTTGGTGGATTAACTGGTTTCTTTATAGGTTATGCGATTGATAAACTCTATATCGGCTATAATGACATACCTAAAGGTGTTAAAGCATTATATAGAGGTTTAATTGGGGCAACTGTTGTAGCAATCTTCTATGTTGGCTTAAGTTTAGTATTTGATATGATTGCAGTAGATAATCTATATTTAGATTTTGTACGTTATATGTTTGTAGGATTTGGTGGTAGTGCTATTTCAATGTATTTATTTAAACTATTAAAGGTGTAAGATGGTCTTTCAAAAGAGTTTCAATGAATTAACTAAAGAAGAACTACTTGAGATTTTTAAACTACGCCAAACAGTTTTTATGGTAGAACAAGAAATCTTGGAAGTAGATATTGATAAATATGATTCAAATTGTTTTCATTTGTTTGTAAAAAAAGATGGACAAATTGTTTCTTATGCTCGGTTAATTACAGTAAAAGAAGAATTATATATTGGCAGAATAGCAACACTTAGTGCTTACCGCAAGCGTGGTTTTTCTACTGAAATAATTAGATATCTGCAAGATAGACATGACTGTCTAGCAATTAGTAGTCAAGATATTCGCATCGATTTTTATAAAAAATTAGGTTTTAAAGTTGTGGGTAAAAAATATAAGGATGCTGGTATTTGGCATCAAAAAATGGTCTATATTAAGTAGACCATTTTTAAAATGTATCCGTAGCTTAACTGGATAAAGCATTCCCCTCCGAAGGGAAAGAGTGCCAGTTCGAACCTGGTCGGATGCACCATATTTGTTAGAATAGATACTCAAGGATGTTATTTATGAGTCATATTGTATGGGTCCAAAATTTAAAGTCTGATATTGATAGTATCGCATTGTTTAATGATGAAATTATAGACTATTTAAATCATTTGAATAAACAACAGCACATCAGACATAGAACATATAGTTCAATCATAGGTCAAATTAGTCAGACTTTTGAGGCTATTGTGTACAATAATTATAGACTGAAAATAGGTGATGAATTTTAATAGATTATTAAATGAATTGTCTAGTTTAGTAATTAATAGTATAATGAAAATAGTTATTTATCAAATCAAGAAAGAGGAAACTATGAAGAAAAGTTTTATTATTGTTTGGATGATTGTGTTTTTATTTGCTTTAGCAGCATGCGGAGAAACTACAACTGACCCAAAAGCTATCACTTATACGGTAACATTTGATGTTCAAGGTGGCAGTGCAGTTCAAAGTATAGAAGTTAATGAAGGTGCAACAATTACACTTTCTAGTTACACGACATCTAAGGATGCTTTTGATTTTGAAGGGTGGGCTTTATCAGCCACTGGTACAGTATTATCTGGAACATATACAGTTAACAATAATGTGACAATGTTTGCAATATTCACTGCTCAAGCAGTTGAATATGAAATCACATTCTATGATGAAGATGGTGAAATATTAGATACTATATCATTTACTGAGAATAGTATACCTACATATAACTACCAACCAGTAGATACAGAAGAATGGGATTATACTTTTGAAGGATGGAAAACTTCACTAGAATCAAATGCTGTGTTGACTACTTTACCAGCCGTATCTGCTGATACATTATATTACGCATCTGTTAGTGCTGTTAAAAAACAATATACAATAACATTTGTTACTAATGGTGGAACTGATGTAGGTGCTATCACAGTTGATTATGGAACAGAGGTGCAACAACCTGAAAATCCTAGTAAAGAAGGATTCAAATTTGTATCATGGACAAGTGATCGTGCACTACAAAACACTATTAGTTGGCCAATAAATGTAACAACGAATACTACCGTATATGCTGCTTGGAATGAAAAGATTGAACTTGGAATCTACTTACAAGCATTATTAAGTTCATATACCTATGATGTTTCAGATTTTATTCCTGAAAAAATGCAACCAGGTGGAGTGTTGGCTGACAAATCACAGTCTACAATAGAGTATTCGAGTTTTGTGAATATTTCTAGTATTCCTACAGGATATGGTGAACAGTGGCAAATGGTTATAGATAATATTGGGCAAACAAAATCTTTTATTGATATATTAAATGTAGTTGATTCTATATCTGTAACAGCAGTGACGTTATTCAATAATTATATTGATTCTAATCCATCAGATACGAATAATTTTAATTTCAGTTCAGGTATTTATGAAGTCTCCATAAAATTTGAAGATGATGTAATGTATTTAGTGGTGGACTTTACAACTAATTTTCCGATTTTCGGCATGCAAACTGCTCAAATAATGTTGAAATATAATATTTCTAATCAAGAAAAAGAGGGTAGAATTCAAATTGGCGATGCAAATGCATTGAGATATGTAATCACTGAAGATTCATATACTTTTGGCATTCGTTATTTAGGTATTAGACGTGCTTATTTCAATATACAACGAAATGAAGATGGCGATATTGAGGGATCTATATTTGAGTTTTTAGGTATAGATGGTAGTATTTCTACTTCAAGCGCTGCACAGTTTTATATTACGGATGAATATACTTCAGTAGTTGGAAATAAGGCTAGTGGAATCATTGGCTTTACTAGTACAATTAATGAACTATATAATACACCCACTGGTAAATTTTTAGGGTATGAGATTAGAGAATCTGTAAGTTCAATTACTTACAATACATTATGGTTCAATTTAAGTGATCAAACAGGTATAACATCTATTAAAAAAGTTGATCAAGCAAATGGCAGCAATCCAGATTCTATTTATGTTAACGGTAATGCTTCATTGTTTGGCTCAAAAAATGTTGGAGGATTCAGTCTAAAGAACTTATCAAGAAGATATGATATTGAATTTAGAAAACAATATATATATTATATAGATAATGGTGTATTGATGAAAGCAGAAATTGAAGTTCCTATGCTATTTGTTCAAGCAGAACAATATAATACGCTAGTCAGTGATGTAAAAGAAAGAAACTCCTATTTATCAACATTTAATATCACTTTATCAGCAGCAACAAAAACAAAAATTGAGGCTGACTATTCGACCATGATTGACATTTTTATTGACAATAAAGAAACTATTAAAGTAGATGATGTTTTATATTATATAGGACAAAAATATAGTTTTAGCCAATCTTAATCATTAAAGACAACAATTACAAGTTTAATGTTATTGTTGTCTTTTTTCTTTTGCCAAAATATGTAATAGATTAAACCAAGTCAAATATATTGTAAAGGTAAGTATAATTTAATATAATTACAACATATTTGATTAAACTTACAAAGGATTAGTTTTATGCAAAATTGGAAAAAACAGACTGCAGAATTTATGATTAGTCAAACAGTTTCTTTACTTGGTTCTATGCTTGTTATGTATGCCATATTATGGCATATTACTTTAAGTACGAATTCAGGTCTTATGATGACATTTTATGTGCTAGCAACATTTATTCCTGCACTGGTTGTTGCACCATTTGCAGGTGTTTGGGCAGATAGATTAAATAGAAAGCATTTAATGATATTTGCTGATTTATTAATAGCAGTTGTAACACTAGTAATAGCAATCCTCTTTATATTTAATATTAGGGATCTATGGATTGTATTTGTTATATCAATTGTTAGATCTATTGGTCAAACAATCCATCAACCAGCAGTTTCTGCGGTATATCCTAGTATTGTGCCTAAAGACTATTTGTTAAAGGTTCAAGGGATTAACCAAGGCATACAATCATCATCTATGATTATAATGCCTTTACTGGCGGGATTTTTATTAGCCATATTACCTATTGAATACATTTTATTTATAGATGTTTTTACTGCAATTATAGCTGTAGTTATGTTAATGACTATTATTAAAATACCTGCACCAATAAAAGCATCAAGTGCATCAGCCATAGATTACTTTAAAGATATCAAAGCAGGATTTAGTTATGCTTATAAACATCCTTTTGTCATAAGCATATTAACCTTTAGTTTTGTCTTTATGTTTTTAGTTGCAGCACCATCATTTTTATCATATTTGCAGGTTGCAAGAGTCTTTGGTGCTGAGGCATGGAGATTATCTTTTTTAGAAGCATTATTTGGTATTGGTATGTTGTTGGGTTCTTTGGTTATTACAGCATGGGGTGGATTTAAAAATAGGCTACACACCTATTTTATATCTTTTATATTTATTGGGGTTGGCACCATTGGTTTAGGTATACCTTTTAATTTTTGGGTATATATAGGTTTTTGGGCATTTGTAGGGTTCTTTATATCATTAGGAAGTCCTGTAATGGTCGCACTAATTCAAGAAAAGGTAGCACC
>CAZRKJ010000039.1:0-11288 GCA_964600775.1 uncultured Acholeplasma sp. | reverse complement strand
ATAAATATCAATATATCTTCCTACTTCATGACCAGTATCTAAGCGAATATAGTCCGCATCTTCTAAAACTACACTAAATCCTAGATCATGAACAAAATGCGATACAGTCTTTTCATAATTAGTTGAATATAGTACAGCACCAAAAAAACCTTTGATGGCAGTATCTTTAGTTACACCATTAAATTCAAATAAGTTTTTAATACCATCTGTTGTTTCAATGAGTTCATTTGTAATACCATGTGGGTCTTTAAAACTAAGAAACTCTTGACCTAATCTTACTGATTCTATAAAGTTAATCTTAAACGAAAATAATCTTTCTTTCCAAAAATTTAAACTACCTTCGGGTATGGTGTATGTCGTAATACCGACTTGCCCATCACCAAGTGTACCTTCCTTATAGTTTTTAGGCCAGGGGAAAAACGTGATTGCTGTCCCAAGGTCACCTGCATGATTCCCGTAATATAAATGATATACATTATGGTCATCAAAATTCAGTGTACGTTTTAATAGTCTTAATCCTAAGACACCTGCATAGAAATCTACATTTTCTTGTGCATGTCTTACAATCGTAGAAATATGATGAATGCCTTTTGCTTTCATTGTTTGTTACCTCTTTTCATACATCTATTATATTTCGAATTCGAAATAATTGCCACTAATATGCTTATAAAGTCAAATTGTGGTATAATAATTATGTTATATACTACATGAACTTTAGAGGCATTTCATCATGAAAAAACTAATTACACTTGGAAGTACACTAAGTTATTCAGATTTAGCAAGTAAAGCAATCATCAAAAACTTGTCCTTAGATGCACAAATTTTTTTTGAACCAAGTATCGACAGTGCATTTAAAACCTTTAACTCCTCAGATTACTTAGTATTACCAATTGAAAATGCCATTGATGGTTATATACAACGCACACTTGATTTACTTTATAAGCATAACTATTTTATTACAAATGTTATTGAATTACCAGTTGATTTTAGTTTGGTATCTAATGTCACATCACTAAATGAAATTGAAACGGTATATGTTCAATTTAAAGCAAAAAATCAATGTTTGGATTTCTTAGAAAATTTAGCACATGTTAAATATATAACAACCGATTCAAACACTGAAAGTTTGGATAAAATGATTCGAGATAAAAATGCTTCTGCTGCTATTATTCCTAAACATTTAATACAGACACATTTTTTATTAACCATTCATAATATTCATGATCAAAAACTAAATCATACACGGTTTGCGCTTATAGAAAAAAATATAAACATACCTAAGGTAGATAAATTACATAAGGTCATGCTTTCGATCATACCAAAGTTAGATCAAGTCGGTCTACTCTATGATTTACTGAAACATTTCAAAAATCTAGATATCAATCTTAGTTCCATCATCTCAAGACCTAGAATGGAAAAGACCAGTCCGTATCACTTCTTCTTAGAAATTGATACAACACCAAGTAAATTTGAAACTTTAATGAAACAACTAAAATTAGATAATGCATTAGATATAAAAATATTAGGAGTGTACTAAATGGAAATCGATTTAATTAATTATATGACGACTGAAACATATGAAAACCCTGAGATAAATAATGAAGTTTTACGTTACCGTGTTTATGTTCCAAAAGTTAAACGTAGAAAATATAAAGTATTTATTTACTTACATGGTAGTGGTGAGCGTGGAGATGATAATCTCAAACAAATACAACATCATGCAAAACTGATAAACTATATTATTGATCACCCAATTTATGGTAAAGAAACAATAATTATTGCACCTCAAGTACCAGAAGATCAAAGATGGGTGCCTTTAGATGACATTCGTTTTGGTACTTATAATTACGATAACAACCCAGTAGTGCCTATCCAAGAAATATTTAACGACTTTTTAGAAAAAGAATTAGATCGTCGATATAAAGTCGATCCACAATTTGTCTATATTTCAGGTATTTCAATGGGTGGTGCTGGTGCAATTGATTATGTTACACGCTATCCAGGGAAGTTTGCTGCATGTTTATCTATTTGTGGTACATTAGACCTAAGTCAAATCAACAGACTTAGACGTACACCAATGTGGCTATTTCACTCAAGCGATGATACTGTAGTTGATTATAAACCTTTTAAGGCAGGCTATGAAAAGTTGCTTGAATTAAAAGCTGATGTACAATACACTGAATTTAATGATACTGGTCATGGGGTATGGGTAAAAGCATATGAAGAACCCGGATTAATCGACTGGATCTTTTCAAAGAAAAAAACGATGCCTAGATTTTAAAGGCATCGTTTTTATTATACAAATATTACATAAAGTCCCATGGGCTTACATCATTTGTTTCATCATCCAGATCATCACTTTTAAGTGCTTCAAATAGATCATGAGACTTTTCATCTGATTGTAGGCGTTCTTTAAGCATTGTATGACGTTTTTCAACCAGTTGGTTAGATGCATACTGTAGCAGACGTAAATCACCTAAAACTAAAAGATGAGATTTTGCACGTGTAATTGCAGTATATATCAGTTCTTTTTTTAACATGTGCATGTAACTCTTAATAATTGGTAAAAATACAACTTGATATTCAGAACCTTGAGATTTGTGGATAGAAATGACATATGCTAAATTAAGTGTCTCCAATTCATTTTGTTCATAAAGCACTAAATGTCCGTCAAAACTCACCTCAAGTACCTTTTGGTTTTTATCATTCTTATGAATTTTCTTAACCACACCGATATCACCATTCATAATGGCTTTATCTTTGTCATTTTGTAGCTGAATAACTTTATCACCAATATAATATGTCTTATCAGCAAAACTCATATAATTTGATTGTTTATAATTCGGATTAAATTTAGCTTGAATTTCTAAATTCATTTGGTCAATACCTAAATCACCTTTGTATTGCGGAATTAAGACTTGTATATCCTCAATCAAATCATATCCTTTTTGAATTGCACCACCAATTTGATTTATAATGACACGTTTAATATCTTCTTGACTACCACTATAAAAAGTTACATCATTGTGACTTGTTAAATCATCTGCACTTAAATTTTGATTATTAATTGCTGTTGCAAGTTTTACAATATGAGAATTCTTAGCTTGTCTATGTATTTCTTTTAAGCGTATCACAGGTAAGATATTTGATGCAATTAAATCCCCTAAAACGTAGCCTGGACCAACACTTGGTAGTTGGTCTTCATCACCAACGATGACAACCCTTGTACCATCAAGAATACTGTTTAGTAATCTTTTCATCAAAAATATATCAATCATTGATGCTTCATCAATAATTATTAAGTTTTGAACTAAAGGTTCGGATTTACTATTAAATGATTTTTCAAAGTCAAATCCTAAATGCGAGTGTATGGTACGTGCAGGAAAATCTAGTAATTCTTTCATCCGTTTAGATGCACGTCCCGTAGGTGCCATTAAAGCAATCTCACTAGATGCTTCTTTGGTTTTTAATTTAATTTTATAGTATTTTGCATAGAGTTCCAATAAACCATCAATTAATGTGGTTTTACCAGTTCCTGGTCCTCCAGTAATTATGGTTATTGGCTTTTGCATCGCTGTAATGATTGCTTCAATTTGTTTTTCTGTATAATATATAGACTTTTGAATAGCAATTTGAGATAGCATCAGGCTTAATAAATCTGAATCTATTTCATCAAATTTTTGTCGTTTGATTTCTTTGATGCGTTTTGCTATGTCTATTTCATCTTTATAAATTTGCTTTAGAAAATACTTATCATTTTCTAAGACCAGTTTACGCTCTAAAATGAGTGCCTCAATTGCCGGTTTATAATCCGCATCAACATCCAGTACTCTTGAAACTTTTTGCATTAATTCATTTTCGTAAAGGAATAAATTACCTTCATTATTGGATGCAGTGATTAATGCATAAACTACTGCTGCTTTAAGTGAACGAATATCCTCTTTAGATATACCAAACCTCTCAGCCACATCTCTAGATTTTATAAATCCAAAACCATCTATTTCATACATTAATCTATATGGATCTTCTTCGATTTTGTCCAGTGTTTGATTACCATAAGATTTAAACAATTTTGCTGATATTCTTGTTGTTAATCCTAAATCTAAGAGCTTAACAAAGATCCTTTGTTCATTTTGATGACTCATTAGCTCTTTTTTTAATCTGGTACGTTTAATTGGATTTAGTATACTACTTAGAACACTTGGGTCTTCTATAATTTTTTCAATAGCATCACTACCTAATAATCCAACAATTTTTTCTGCAGTAACCGGACCAATACCAGAAAAATTATCACTTGATAAATAACGCACTAATCCAGATTCAGATACATTATCTAAGCGTTTATAATTAGAAACGTTAAATTGCTTACCATATTTAGGATGTTGCGTGAATTCACCTTCAAATTCATAAGATAATTCCTCACTCAATAGTGGAAAATAACCAACGATTGAAATTGTTTCTTTCTCGTTGGTTTCAAGTTTTGCTATGGTATAGCCATTGGATTCATTTTTATATACATAGGATTTAATAAATCCAATTACTTTATCTGCCATTAGCTATAGAGTCTTTTTTCCCCTTCATGATATACAACTGAAATAAAACCTGAACCGATACATACCTCATCTTGATATACTGCACATACTTGACCTGGTGTCACTGCACGTATTTTTTGTGGGTAATAAACTTTAAATGTTTCATTATCAATCCACTCGATTTTAATATCTTGATCAGGTTGTCGATATCTAAATTTAGCTGTAAACTTACCGTTTTTTCTTTCACCACGCCATTTAACTTCAGTAATTAAAGCCTCATCTGAATAAAGGTATGGATGTTCAAAACCTGGTTCTACATAAAGTGTATTTGTTTTTAGATCTTTTCCAACTACAAACCATGCATCTGTTGTATCCGTTGTCCCACCAATACCTAAACCTTTACGTTGTCCAATGGTATAGTTCATTAAACCATAATGTTGTTTAATATAGGTACCATCTAAACGCTTCATTTGACCTTCTTTAGCAGGTAAGTAGTTTGCTAAAAATTCATTAAAATGTCTTTCACCGATAAAACAAATGCCTGTGGAATCTTTTTTATCTGCTGTTGCAAGATCATTTTCTTTTGCTATACGTCGTACTTCACTTTTAGGTAGATTACCTATTGGAAACAACACTTTTTTAAGTTGTTCTGTTTTAAGTTGACTTAAAAAATATGTTTGATCTTTATTTTGGTCATATGCACGAATGAGTTTAGGTTCATCACCTGAATGATCAATTTGTGCATAATGACCCATAGCGATATAATCAGGGTTAAACTGTTCACTATAATCAATAAATGCCTTAAATTTAATCTCGTTGTTACATAAAACATCCGGGTTAGGAGTTCTATTCTTTTCATATTCATTTATGAAATAGGAAAAGACACGATCCCAATACTCATGTATAAAATCGACACGATGAAGTTTAATACCTAACTTATTTGCTACTGCTAAAGCATCTTGATAGTCTTTTTCTTGTTCGCAAGTTTCATCATATAGGGTTGGATTACCCCTAAAATCCATATTGGTTGCAGAGTCCCAATTACGCATAAAAACCGCTTCGACATCATAGCCTTGTTGTAACAAGATTAAAGCAGCCACAGATGAATCTACACCACCTGATAGGCCTATTAATACTTTCTTTTTCAAAATAACACTACTTTCTTCTAATATCTGATGGTAGACGTAAATCACCACGAGGTGATAAACTAACCTTCAACACTTTTGGTCCTTCCGGCATCACTTGGCGTTTAAACTGTGATTGATAAAACCTATTTAATAGTCTTGATGCATATTTTGCTGCTTCTTTTTTGGATAAACCAAAGGCGTGCTCTACTAAAAATGCTAACTTTTCTTCACTTGCACCAAAGTATAGGAAATGGTATAACATAAAATCATTAATTTCATATGTGCCAATTTCATCTTCTGTTTTTTGACCTTCCTTAAGTTCCGGACTTATTGGACGATCCAAGATACGACCTAATACCTCACTTAAGTGTTTATAGTCAAAACTAATGTGATGTTTAATTAATGCTTGAACTAATGTTTTAGGTACACCGGCATTTACGTTGTACATACTCATGTGGTCACCATTAAACGTCATCCAACCAAGTGCAATCTCACTTAAATCTCCTGTACCCAAGACAAATCCACCATGCTTGTTTGCTAAATTCATCAACATTAATGTACGAATTCTAGCCTGAGCATTTTCATATGTAACATCGATAGATGTTTCATGTTGAATAGTTTCTAAGTGTAGTTTGAGTTCGGCTTCAATTGGAATTTCAAGTGCTGTTACACCTAATGACTCCATTAATAAAATTGCGTCACTTTTAGAAGCATTTGATGTGACTTTACTAGGTAGTGTTACCGCTATAATATCTTTTGGATCACGGTTTAAACGAACAATCGCTTGGTGAGCTACTAATAAGGCAAGTGTACTATCTAGACCACCTGAAATACCAACAATAACTTTAGCACCTTTTAAGTGTTTAAGTTTTTGAATTAATCCTTGAACTTGTATTTCATTTACTAGGCGATAACTATCAATGACATCAACAATTGGTAAAAACGGATGTTTATTTAAATCTTTTTCAAACTGATAGTTTTCTGTTTCAATAAATTTAACATCGACATTAATTAAGTTTTGACTATAGCCATTTTGTTCGTCTCTAAAGGTTGAATCAATACGGCGTTGATAACGAATTGCTTCTATATCCATATCCACATGTAATACTTCAACAGGGTTTAGTAAATTGGATTCAGCAATAATGTTACCAAGTAATGCAGCAATTTTGTGTGGTGTAAAAACTAAATCAGTTGTTGATTCAGAAGTCGCTGCAGCACTATATAAGTACCCTGTTAATTGGCTTCTTGAAGCATCTAAAACAGTATGTTTGCGTAAATTTGGTTTGCCCATATTCTCTGGTGAAGCAGATAGGTTTAGTATCAGATGTGCACCACCTAAACTTAAACTATCACCAGGTGATGAAATAGCCCACATATCTTGACAAATTTCAACACCAAAACCTATGTCTAAATTTCTGTCTTTGAAGACTACATGGCCAAATGGCACTTCTTCTCCAAATATTTCAACTGAATCTAGTTGATAGTTAATACCAGATTGAAACCAACGTTTCTCACCAAATTCTTTCGAGTTTGGTAAGTAATATTTAGGTACAGCCCCAAGTATTTGCTTATCTTGAATGACTAAAGCTACATTATATAATGCATCCATTATTTTAAGCGGTATACCTAAAACATATATACCTTTATAGGTTGTTTGTTCCATAATTTGTTTTAGAGCTTTCATTGATTTTTTAATGTAATCCGTCTGGAAAAACAGATCACCTGAAGTGTATCCTGTGATTGATAATTCAGGAAATAAAACAATACCTGATTGCTCTTTATTTAATATGTTTAATATAGGTTCTACATTCAGTAGTGGATTACCGATATAAACCTCAGGGCTTGCTAAAGCCACTTTTAATATGCCATGTTGTGTCATTGTTTCACCTCAGTGTATAACTTGTATGATTGTATATATGCTTTAACCATTGGATTTAATAGATTTAGGCTTTGATGTAAGTTATTTCTTATGCTTGTACTAGATATATCACTTTGAAAATCTAGCACTTTATATTTAAGTTTCATTTCTTCTAATAATTTAATATCAAGTTCATAATGATTTCTTGTTAAAATTATAAACTTAAACTCTTTAATCAATTTGTCATAGTTTTTCCAAGCAGTTAATGTATTGATGTGATCAGCACCTATAACAAAGTATAAGTCATCATATATTTCATTTAGCGTTTTTAAAGTATGATATGATCCTAAAAAGCTTTGAGTATTTTCAATATCACTTACAACACAATAATCTAGACCTTGAATCATTAAAGAAACCATTTGAAAACGATGTTCAAATGCTATAAGATCGTTTTTCCATGTAAAGTAGTTTCCCGTTGGTACAACTACAATCTTATCAGGCTTTAATTGTTCATATAATTTTCTAATAATTGCTTCATGTGCAAGAGTTGGTGGATTAAAGCTACCGCCAAAAACAAGTACCATATATATACCCCGCTTCTACTAACTATTATATCATTAAGGACCTTATAAATTGTGTGATTTGGTTGATGTTTCTGATTATGTCAAATTTCAGTGTATTTATTTATATAAATAATGGTATAATTTTTATAATTAAGAAAGTCAGGTTTTTATGAAAGACGATAAGCATAAAGTTGATCACGATTATCAGCTACTTAAAAATGTAAAAGCTGTTAAATTATCTAAGGATTATGCATTTTTTAATCAAAATCCATTTTTTAAATTGGGTTCTTTTCTAATGGTCTTATTAATTAAAATTATTGGATTATATATTTACGGTATTTTCTTTAGAGGTTTACGCATCAAGGGTAAGAAAAATTTAAAACACTTAAAAAATGATCGTTTTATCTTAGTTTCTAACCATATCCACGTATTAGATGCTGTATGGATTGGTGCACTACTCTTTCCTAGAAAGATATATGTCACAATGTTACAGTCTAATTTAGGCTTACCTGTGGTTGGTAAAATATTACGTATTGCTGGTGGTATTCCAATTCCTGAAACCAAAGAACATATGGTACAATTTTTGGATGAACTAAAAAATGAATTATCTAAAAAAACACCCGTATTGGTTATGCCAGAGGCATCGATTCGTCCATATCATGTTGGGATTAGAAAATTTTTAAGTGGTGCCTTTAGATTTGCATCTGATGCAGATGCAAAAATTTTACCGTTTGTATATGTCTATAAAAACCCTAATTTTATACAAAAACTTTATATGAAGAAACCAAGACTACATCTACACATATTAGAACCAATTGAAGTTGAGCGTGGTGAAACTAAACATCAAACACTTAACCTTACAAAGGATAAGGTGCACAAAATAATGTCCGAGTATTTTAATCAACACTCTGATCTTAAGGAGGTTAAATTAGATGAAACCAAAAATGATGATTGAAAAGAATAAACGTTTTACTAAAGCAAGACGCGCATTACTAGAGGTATTAAAAAATCGTCATTTAACCTTCAAAGAAATTTATGAAGAGTTATCAAAGAAAGGTTATACAAATATCTCAACACTATATAATAACCTTCAATTTTTTATCGATAATAACCTCATTATTGAAATAAATTTAGATGGTACCAGATATTATGATTTGGGGCTAGATAATCCATATCATCAACATGATTCCCATTTGCATATGGTTGTCAAGGAAGATGATTCAAATCAAACCATAAAAGAAGTAGATTACCCTGAAATTTATGAGGCAATCAAATCTCATCCTGTTTTTAAACACTACAACATTGAATACATTCGTATACTTGTTTCTGCTACACCATCAAAAAAGAACTATAAATAATAAAGCCGATTTAAGGTGCACTACATTTATTATCAAGTAAATGAGGTGCAGTCTAAATCGGTTTTTTATACTTGTTTTTCAGCAACTCTTAATTTGGCTGAATGACTTCTACTATTATCTTCAAGTTCTATTTTAGTTGGAACAATTGGTTTTCTTGTAATCATTTTAAGTGGGGGTTTTGGTAAATTTCTTATATCAACATTTCTCGGTAAATTGATTTCACTATTTGTCTTAAAGAATTGTTTAACCATCTTGTCTTCAAGTGATTGAAAAGTAATTACAGATAATCTACCACCATTATTTAGTAAACCAAGCGCATTATCAAGCGCTTTTTTTAAAACCTCTAGTTCTTTGTTAACCTCAATTCTTAACGCTTGAAACACACGTTTTGCCGAGTGACCTTTAATGCCTTTGTTTGCTATATCAGTAATTTCTACTAATTGAAGGGTGGTTTCAATTGGTCTTCGATCAACAATCATACCAGCTATTTTCCATGCATTTTGCTCATCTCCATAAGCTCTAAATATGTCTGCTAACTTTTGTCTTTCATAAGTATTTACTATAACTTTTGCTGTTAAATCTGCATCTTTATTCATACGCATATCTAATTCATGATCTTTTAAATATGAAAAACCTCTAGTTTCATCATCTATTTGAAAGGATGATAAACCTAAATCAAACAAGATCCCATCAACCTTATAAATACCTAATTTTTCAAGTTCATTTTTCATATTGGAAAAATTTGCTTTTATGAGTGTTTTATTGCTATAGTCTTTTAATCTTTCAGTTGCTTTTCTAATAGCAAAATCATCTTGATCAAAAGCATATAGATGTCCTTTATTTAATTTTTTTAAAATTTCAAGTGAATGTCCACCACCACCTAATGTTGCATCTACATATATACCATTAGGATTGATGTTTAAGGCACTCACAGATTCATTTAATAAGACGCTAATATGTTTCATAACTTACCTCATCTATCTATATTATATCAAAGAAAAAAGCACTTCTCGTGCTTTTTCTTTAATAAAGGTTATTCTTCTTTTTTAACTTTCTTAGCTAAAACTAATTGACCTTTATAATAACCACTATTTGGTGTAACTCTATGTGGTAAAGTAAATTCTCCTGTTTGTGGATCAACTACAATCGTTGGAGTCTTTAACTTGTAATGTGAACGACGACGGCGTTTTCTTCCTTTACTCTGTCTTCTAAATGGAACTGCCATGTGTATTCACCTCCTAATCTTTCTTTTTTTCTTTTAAACTCTTAAAAGCTGGGTGGGGTTCTTTCTCCATTTGAAATGCATCTGCACTTGCTGATTCATGGTATACATTAGGTTCTTTGTATAATAAGATTTCAGCAAATATAACCTCATCAAGATCAATGATATCTTGTGGGATGTAATCATATGTCTCTTCATCATTTGAAAAGTTTATGATACAGTCAAACTCAAGTGGATAATGTACAGGTTTAAGTGTATATGTACATTTTTGTACAACTTCTAGTTGCACGGATAAATCACATTTAACTTCATCATATTGACGATAGATTGTACCTTTGATTTGCACATTGTTTAATGCAATCAAGTCGATGCCTCTTTCAATTAAATGACTTAAGTCTATTGTAGTATCAATTAAGGTCTTTGACTCGAGAAGTTTTGTTTCTAGTTTCATAGTATTTTACCTCAACCTTGTTAATTATATTAAATATGCCATAATAAGTCAATTGATTTTCATTATTTTATCACAATTAACGTAAATATGTAAAGGTTTATTCGAATGTCTTTTTTATTTTAGTTATTTGTATCTATAAAGGCATTTTCAAACAATGACAGTATGTCTTCATTAGTT
>CAZRKJ010000038.1:11044-11305 GCA_964600775.1 uncultured Acholeplasma sp. | reverse complement strand
AGTTTCTTTAAAACGATCAACCATATAAATGGGTGCGCTTAGGTGTGTTCAAACCTCTAGTCCCTACTTCAAATTCGGGGTTACATTTTCTAATGATATTTAGTGCAGCATTTAAGTCGGCATTCAGTGTATGTCCTGTTTTAGTTTTAAATAAACCTCTTCGAATCCGTGTACCACTAAAGTCATAAGGCTTTAGTGGTTCTTTATCCATAAACGAAGCTTTTGATGTATAAGATTCATTTATAATATCCACTTTAATAC
>CAZRKJ010000038.1:862-11034 GCA_964600775.1 uncultured Acholeplasma sp. | reverse complement strand
TTTAGCTAAGTGCGAAATTCTGTCTTTTAGTTTGACAATAGGTATTGATCTAGCCATCTGATTATAACGCTTAGATAAGTTTATATCTTTAAAACCTTTATTATAGCCCATCATTATATGATTAATGTGATGTTTCAAACTAAAGTCTATAATGAGTTTAGCACTTTTATACATACAGTACATCATTTGATGATTTCTTTTTTGAGTAAGAAGTTTCATCTGTTTAGTAATGATGTTTTGGTTTGGTCGCTTACTGGCAAGTGCTGCCAAACGTTTATGATACCACTGGTTTAAGGATTTAATATATTTACCATCAAGTAAAAGATGATCGTTTCTTGTTGCACAAAATGCTAAATTATTATACCCAAAATCAATACCCATGACATTTGTTTGGTCAGATGCTACTTGAAGGACTTCCTTGGTGTCTAAATAGACATAATGTATATAGAAGTCTTTGCCATCAACCGAAGGCTTGATGGTAATTTCTTTTATGTTTTTATGGTGTATAGGACTGGGTGTTTTTATAACCAATTTAGGTTGGTGTATTGTCTGTAAATTATTAATAAGTGCATCATCTAAACCATTAAAGCTAAGTTGTTGTATCCTTTTAGAAACAGGTAAACTATATGATTGCTTGTTTGGTTTATAGACCATACGGTCAATTAAAGGATAATATCCATCCCGTTTTAAATAGCGTGGTAGTTTTGATGTTTTAATCCCCCGTTTAAGGCTACCAAAGAATGCCTTCATTGCTTCATCAACTTTTCTAATTGTAGACTGTGCATGCACCGTTGGTAGCAGTTTATAGTTTATGCTATGCTTTAACAACTTAACATTGTCTACATAAGACAGGTGATTATTTTCTTTGAAAAAGTGTTGTCTTACATTATATAAAGCTGCATTATATAAGTTTTTTGATGCCCTTGTTAATTGATTTAAATAATATTTTTCCTCCTTATTTACATATAGTTTAGATTTCATTGATAGATACATAAGCGCTTCACCCCCTCATATGCATTTCATTATACGGCAAAGGGTGATTTTAAACAAATAAACAAAAACAGTTGTTTTTTATCCAATATAAATGTTTATTATACTTAGATACAAACTTAACTATATATTTTCATGAAAAAAGTTTGAATTTTACTACCTTAAGTTTAAATTGTTCAAAATGATAAAAATAATATTCTAGATGTGTATGTGAAGGTACGCTCGTGTGCGCATGCATTACTTACATTATGTGTAGCAGTATCTATATAGAGTATGTAAATAGAATTTCCTAATTAATAAAAAATAGATAGCAATGCGTTAAAATAGACTATCCCGAAAGGTAGGGTTTCGGGTAGTCTATTTTTAACTATTCAACAACGATTCTTACTTTATCGCCATCTTCAGAATCTACTGTTACAATTTCACCTAAAATACCTTGATTAACCATGTCTAGCACTGCATCAATATCGATTTCAAAATCGTCTAATTTGGTGTTACCAAATTTACCGTTTTTAAGTAGTCTTGCAAATTCTACTGGAATATTGACACGTACCTTCTCACCACTAGATGCATCCACTAAAATTTTTAACATTCTAAATGGTTGTTTTTTATCTTTTGGTGCAACAACGACTTCTTGTTCTGGTTGTGACATTAGAGCTGATAATAACTTTTCTGCTTCATCTGGTGTGATTGTACCCGCTTTAAGTAATTCTAATATTTGAAGTCTTTCTTCTTTTAATTGGTCCATTATTAATTTTCTCCTTTGACCTTTTTTATAATTTTAATTGCTTCTTCAACTTTTATTTCACCGGTTTTAATTTTGTTTAAAATCTCTTGTTGTTTAGACTTAATATATGCTTCATTCAATTTAAAACTATTTGATGACTCTTTAGATGATTGTGTATCTTCTAGATCATCCACACTGTATCCAAGTGATGAGATTGCCTCATCTAAATACTTCTTAACTGTTGGATAACTAATATTCATTTCTTTTTCTACAGCTTTGATATTGCCACGATTTTTAACAAATACTTCAATGAAATATAGTGTTTCAGTATTTAAATAGTTAAATTTTGAAAAACTAAATTCACCCTTAATTTCTGTGTTGCAATGATCACATGATAAATGTGTAACATGTAGGTCATGACTACATACTGGACAAACTGTAATGATATTATGCTTTTTTCCCATTTTATTATTCTCCTTATATGGTTTTAATTTTTATATATACATCTTCTGCAATAACTTCTACATAAATATTTTTAACAGAAACGAGTTCTAAGAGTTCAGCTTGACTCAAATATTCGTTGGAATCCATTCGACTACGTTTTAAAAAAAACTTCACAATAAATGTCGGCACTGGTAATAATGTAAATAATCTAATAAGTGTTGTTACAAAGTGATGATCTTTTATTTTAATTTTTATACTAATAAAATAACTTTTCTTTAAGCGATACTTTTTTATTTCTTTTGGCTTATAGATTTTTTGGTAAGCATCTAAAACATCCATTTCACTTTTATATACTTTATTTAATGTTTTAATTTGTTCCATTTTTCTACTGCTTTCCTTAATATTTTTAATTTACACATTAATATTATTACATTAAATTCATTTTGTCAACACTTTTGACTAAAAAAATTAAAAATATTAATTGTCATGTTAATTTTTTGAATATTAGGGTTATTTTTTAGTATAATATAAGTAAGTGAGGTAATAGTAAATGAAAAGACTACAAGAAAGATTTATACGATATGTAAAAATAGATACACAATCAGACTATGAATCAAAAACATTTCCATCAACAGCTAAGCAGCTTGATTTATCAAAACTGCTTGTTGATGAAATAAAAGCAATGGGGTTTGATGCAAGTTTAGATAAGGATGGTTATGTATACGCACATATATCTTCTAACATCAGTAAAAAGGTACCTGCAGTTGGTTTTATTGCACACGTTGATACATCACCGGATGCTCCAGGTAAAAATGTAAATCCAAGAATTATTAAAAATTATAATGGTTCACATATTCAGTTAAATGAAACATATCATATGGCACCTGATCAATATCCATCCTTAAAAAAGGTTATTGGTGATGATATTATTGTCACAGATGGTCATACTTTATTAGGTGCAGATGATAAAGCAGGTGTTGCTGAAATCATGGAGGTACTTCATAGATTAAGTGATGATCCTTCAATAAAGCATGGTGATATCTTTATATGTTTCACACCAGATGAAGAAATTGGTAAAGGTGCGGACCGTTTTAACTATGAATGGTTTAAAGCAGATTTTGCCTATACGATGGATGGCAGTGAGGTTGGTGGAATCGAATATGAAAACTTTAATGCTGCAGAAGCTAATTTAAAATTTACAGGTAAATCCATTCACCCAGGTAGTGCTAAAAATAAAATGATTAATGCATTACATCTTCAAATGGAATTCCACAGCATGCTACCTAAATTCTTAGACCCTGCAATTACTGAAGGTTATGAAGGCTTTAATCATTTAAATAATGTATCAGGTCATGTGGAATCAGCTACTGCTAAATATATTATTAGAAATCATAGTATGGATTTATTTTTGGCACAACAAGAAACATTTAAAAAAATTACTGATTACTTAAATCATAAGTATGGTTACGATGCTATTCATTTAGAAATTAAACAGTCTTATTTAAATATGTATGAAATTATTAAAGATCATATGTATGTCATAGATTATGCAGTTCAAGCAACAAAACGCGCTGGCTTAACACCAAAATTTGAAGCAATTCGTGGTGGTACTGATGGTGCAAGATTAACTTATGGTGGCTTAATTTGTCCAAACCTAGGCACTGGTGCATATCACTTCCATGGTCGTTTGGAGTTTGCAAGTATCAATCAAATGGAAAAAGCATGCGCTGTTATCCTAAATATTATTGAAGAAGTACAAAAATAAAAAGGAGGTCTATATGATGTATAGTCCAAACCCAGATAGATATAAATTAATGAAGTATCGTCGTTTAGGCAATAGTGGACTCAAGTTACCCGTATTATCTTTTGGTATGTGGTATAACTTTGGTGCAAACAATGACTATGATACTGCAAAAACTATGATACTAAAGGCTTTTGATCATGGTATTACACATTTTGACTTAGCTAATAATTACGGCCCACCACCAGGTCATGCAGAAACTGTTATGGGTCGTATCTTAAAAGAAAGCCTCATGCCTTATAGAGATGAGATTATTATTTCAACAAAGGCAGGCTATAGGATGTGGGATGGTCCGTATCAAGATGGCGGTTCTAAAAAATACTTGGTTTCATCTCTGAATCAATCGCTTAGTAGACTTGGTATACCTTATGTAGATATCTTCTATCACCATCGTTTTGACCATGAAACCAATCTTTTAGAAACCATGCGTGCACTTGCACACATTGTAAATAGCGGAAAGGCACTTTATGTAGGTTTGTCTAACTACAATTCAGAACAACTAAAACAAGCACATGCTATCTTAGATAGATTAAATGTGCCATATGTTATTACACAACCAAGTTATTCGATGTTAAACCGCTGGATAGAAAAAGATAACTTGCTAGAAACACAATATAGTTTAGGTGGTGGCGTTATTTGTTACTCGGCACTACAACAAGGCTTATTAACCAATAAATATATTGGTGATATACCAAGTGATTCACGTGCTAAAAACCCTGATGCATTATGGTTTAAAGAAAGAGATATTACACCAGAAATCGTTGAAAAGCTAATAAAACTTGATGTGGTTGCTAAAAAAAGAGGCCAATCGATTGCTCAAATGGCTCTTGTTTGGACACTGCGCAATGAAAAAATGACTTCTACCTTAATATCAACTTCAAAAGTTAAACAATTAGAAGAAAACTTAGAAGCCTTAAATAATATGCATTTTACAGATGATGAAACCAATACAATTGATGACATCCTAAATAGTTAATAGTCAAAACCAAAGCCCAAATCAGTTAACATGTGATTTGGGCATTTTTTATAGTTTATTAAGGAAACCTTCTAAATATAAGTTAAGTAGCTTCTTATCTTTTCTTATACCTAACTTATTTAAATAATGTAAATAAACCATATCCTTATGATGCACATAAATCATATTTTTTAAATCAAATAAGACTTGGTCAAACAACAACATATCATGTGTAGAAAATAATAACTTTCTATGGTAGATGTTTAATGTATGCCGCACATTTAATAAAAGTGCTTTAGCTGTTTCATGATCCAAATCAGTTGTTAAATCATCAATTAAGATGAGATCATTTTTTTGATGTGTTAATAAGATCATAGAAAGTAATAGTAATTTTTTTAATCCTTTTGATAATTTTTCAAATGAAATAATACTACCATCCTTAAAATGAACATCAATTGATTGTATGGTGAGTTCATCTAGACTTCGCCCTTTAAGTTTATAAAACTGGTTGTAGCATTCAACAAAAAAGTTAGATGTATCAAATTTAGTTACATGATTTCTAAAAGCATCAAGCAAGTGATCATAACGATGTCTATTTAAATTAAAACGCAATTCATCTAAAGTAACCTTCTTATACTGTAACATGAGTATATTCGGATAAATACTAGTAACTGTTTTTAGTACACTTAAGTAATGTGCATCATCCATATCTTGATAAAAATTAATATCATCATTTCTATTAAATATATGAATATTATCAATAACTTCAACAATTCTATTCAAAATCAGTGCACCCTTACTATCTGAAAAGTCTTTAATTCTTAGATGTGTCAGTAAAAACTCTCGCTTATCAAACCTTAAATCATATAAATAGGTTTGGAAGCGTTCAAAATCAAATGGTGTAAATAGCTTTTCTAACTTTTCACCTAAAGTAATCTCATATTGATTTCTATCAAAATATAGATGTGTTGCAGATGGGGTAATCAATTTAAGTGACTCGTAAGAGATTTCATTTTTGTCAAAATTTAATGTTGTGTGGTATAAGAAATTTTGACCATCAATTTCAAGACCAAGTTCGAAGTTTGCATCTATTGTATCTTGAAGTCTACCAACTGCACGCATACCATATAAAAAAGCTTCCTTTAAGATATAAATCGATTCAAAAATAACAGATTTTCCTGATTGAATACGACCAAATAAAACAGTCATGGGTAAGTCATTGTTAAATTCGATTGTAATTTCTTTTTTTATTGTCTTATAGTTGGAAATTTTTATATATTTAATCATTTTTTTCGTACTTATCCTTAATATAAAGAGTTTATTTCTATCAATAATTATATTTTATCACGATTTTTTCGTAATTGTTGCAATAAATTAGTAATATATATGAAATATATATATAATAGGTTCGATATTAAAAGAGGTTATAGATGATGATTAAAATTAGTCAAATAAGTAAAAGTTTTATATCAAAAAATAACAGTGTTCATGCACTCAACGATATTTCATTAGAGATTGATTCTGGTGAAGTTTTTGGTATTGTAGGTAAAAGCGGTGTAGGTAAGTCAACACTACTAAAGATATTATCATTATCTATGTTACCTGATGCTGGTCACTACTACTTATTTGATAAAGATGTAACAACACTTAATCGTAAAGAAAAAAAGCAATTATTGTTAGAAACATCTTTTATATATCAAAACTTTTCATTACTTTATAATTTAAACGTCATAGATAATGTGAGTTTACCTTTAAAACTTAGAGGTGTTGATAAGCCTACACGCTATGCTAAAGCTAAGGAAATGTTAACATTTGTAGGCTTACTTGATAAGAAAGATGATTATCCAATAACTTTATCTGGCGGTGAGGCACAACGCATTAGTATCGCAAGAGCATTAATTACAAACCCTAAGCTTTTATTCTTAGATGAACCAACTTCTGCTTTAGATGATGAAACTGCCTATGAAATATTAAAACTCATACGCAAGTTACACTTAAAGTTTAAACCAACAATGATTTTGGTATCACACCAAATGCAAACAATTAAGTACTTATGTGACCGTGTCATGATACTAGAAAACAACCATATAAAGCGTATTGGTCTAATACAAAAACAAGACATACAGGATACATCCTATGATGCTTTGTGGGGTGATTTATTATGATACTGTTAACTATTACTCAACAATCACAACTAACCAAAGCATTTTTTGAAACGATAAATTTACTTTTATGGAGTGCAACAATTGCTTTAACCCTTGGAAGTGTGATTGGTATGTTACTGGCATTATATGAACAAAAGGTATTTAAACGATTTAGATTATACGTTCAAATCTTATCTATAATTGTTAGCATTATCCGTTCTGTACCCTTTATTCTATTAATGGTGATTATCATACCATTTTCATTTAACACATTTGGCACGAGCATTGGCTTTATACCTTCATTGATTGCACTTTCAATGATCGGCGTTGCAACTGTTTCAAGGCTCGTAGAACAGTCTGTAATTGACTTAAATCCAAACATTTATGATCTTGCACATGCAATGGGTGCATCTAAAGTGCAGTTGCTTAAAAACTTTATATTTGTCGAAGCACGTTCATCGCTCATACTTGCATATACATCTGCTCTTGTAAGTTTACTCGCATACTCATCTGTTGTATACATTATTGGTGGTGGTGGCTTAGGGTATACTGCAATTCAAATTGGTTACTACTCACCTGTGGGTGAGGCACTGATGTGGGTTTCAACATTTATTATGGTATTAATCGTTCAAGTTATACAATTACTAGGTAATATATTTGCAAATTATTTAAATAAGAAAAAGAGAGGGTTTTAAAATGAAAAAAATATTTTTATTAACAACAGTTTTATTTTTAGGTTTAATGAGTGCTTGCACAAGTAGTGAAGAGACACTAAAGATTGGTGTAAATTTTTATCCAATGCCTAATTTGGTAGACTTAATTTATGATGATTTACTTGCTGAAGGTATAAAAGTGGAACAAGTTCAAATGGACTATAACGTCTTAAATACACCACTAAAAAACGGTGAAATTGATGGTAACATGATACAGCATAGATATTTTATGGAATTTTTTAATCAAGCAAATGATGCAGAACTAGTTATTGCACAGCCGATATATCATTCTAAGTTTGCATTATATTCAGGTGTGTATGAAACAATAGAAGCTATTGAAAATGGTACAACTATATATCTACCTGAAGATGTCGTTAACCTACCACGTGCACTTATTTTACTCGATAGTTTAGGTTTGATTACTTTATCTGATGGTGTAACAGTTACTGCAACATTAGATGATATTGAATCCAATCCAAAGAATTTAGTGTTTGAACCACGTAGCTTAGGTACAACATCAAGTGCTTATCATTCAGATGGTACTAAATTAGCCATCATGTATCCAACATATGCTAGAGATACAAACAATCAACTCATGGATGCAAGTCAAGTATTGGCATATGAGGAATTAAATGAACTTACTATGACTTATGCAATTAGTTTTGTAACAAGGTTAGATAATTTGGAAGACCTAAGAATTCAAACATTTATTAACTATTTAACAAGTGATAAGGTGCGTAGTTGGATCATTGAGAACTACGGTTGGGCAGCCATTCCAGCATTCTAAACCTAGAATAAATTTACATCAAAAAAGACGATATTTCAAATTGAAATGTCGTCTTTCTTTTTCATTAATTTCTATTTGGATCAAATAAAATCGGATGTTCTCTCCATACAGTAAAGTCAATACCTGGAACATTACGTTGGTCTGTTGGGTTTTCTGCAACAATTAATTCCCAGAATGAGCCATCATATATAACAAAGTCACCTTGTAGATATCGATTCGATGGTACCCAAACATCAGTAAGTTCATTCCAACCGTTTCTTGCAGAACCTGGTACACCAGTATTTGTTGAGTTATGCGCACCATACCAAACATAAGATTTTCCATCATATTCTACAACACTTACATTTGAACCACTTCTATTATAAAGTCCTGTTGGACTCCAGTTGAGTGATAATGGTTGCCAAGCACCACTTACACCTGGTATTTGATTAAGTGATGTACCTGTTCTTAAAACATAAAGCTGATCTTCATAATTAACAACTGAATCACTAGTGTATGTTGTTGAAGCATCCCAAATTGTTTCAGCTGGTAATCTTACCCATGCACTACTTGATGTAGAAGGCACTGCCCACGTACCAGCACTTGCAACACGCCAGTAGAAACCATCATAATAAACATATTCACCAGCAGCATATTTACCACGATTATGTAAGTTATAATCAATACTCATCAATTTTAAATCATAATGTGTTTGTACAGTTGAATCAAATGCAGTAAATGAACCAAATGCTACATACCAAGTCTTGATTTCACCATCTAAAACATACGTAGCATCACCAGATGCAAATACTTTCCCTAGTTCAAACTCTTGGCCAAGTAATTCCCATGCCCACGATAGTGGTGGTTCATTTCCAGCCCAAACTTGTTGTTTTGCACGCCAGAAGCGATCATTAAAGAATATAATTTCACCAGCTTGATAAACTCTGGTTTCAGAATATAGAATAGAGATAAATTCCCATGCCCAAGCAGTTTGGTCAGGTATAGCATTGGTAGATCCTTGGCGTGCACGGTAATACCCTGCATTCACGCCTTCATCGTTTGCATCATCAAAATATACGACATCATTCGTTGAATAAGCTATGTTTGGTTGCCAGTTTGGAATCATGGATGGTGAATAAATAACATCTTCAAATCCCCAACTTGTAATATTACCATAAAATATGGTAATTGTAATTACGCTATTATTGTTGTTATTGCCACTTCGAGTAATCGTGAAATCTAAATGATTTACGAGATTAATTCGTACATTATATGTGCCAGCAGGCATCGATAATCTATCTGTTAATGTCGCTCTAGAATGCCAAATATATGAATGATTTTGCCCTGCAGCTGTAAGTTCTACATATAAACCACGTGTATACTGTGGATTTGATACGCCATTAAAGATAACATTTACTTGATGTGTAGATGGATTTGATGGTAAAGTTAATGTTTTAGTTACATGGTTAGATGTTGTTAAATTCCAGTTACTCGCACGATTAGATTGTACGGCTGAGATCACAACACTAAGTTTTAGGACTGCACTTGAACTTAAACTATTTAATACACTATTGTTAACAGTAGCATTATTAATAAAATCCTGCTGAATTATTATCTCGGCAAAGCTGTTTC
>CAZRKJ010000038.1:0-852 GCA_964600775.1 uncultured Acholeplasma sp. | reverse complement strand
CTATTTAATGCACTGGTGTTAACCGTAGCATTACTTACAAAATCGATATTATAAGGTGTATTGCTTTTAGCTAGCGTATCCGGATGATTGTAATACCCTGCATTATCAACACGGTTTGGTAAAGCATAGTTCCATGTAAATACATTTGGTCTGTTTTGAACAACATTACTAACAGTCCAAACCTCTACAATTTTAAAACGCACATTAGAATTTTTTAATGCTGTAATAATGATGTTTATATCCATTGGGAAAGTTGAACCCGATAAATTACTACTAACTTGAGCACGTGTCATTTGAATTGCATATGCTGTTTTATTATATAGTGGATGGTTAAAGTCGATATTGGTTGAGCCTAATGTAAATCTAGAACTAGATGTAATAAGCTCTGTACTACGTGCATTAAGGTCTAAAGCTTCTGAAGTTGGTCTTAAAGTAAACCAAGCATAAACACCTACCACTGTTGATAGGGAGATTGTAAGTGCTAAAAATAGTAAAATAATCTTTTTAATATTTTTCATATGCTTACACCATTACCTGTACACGATATACGAGTGCATGATATACATTTTCTTGGGCTGTTGTTAAACCATCAAATGAGCCCCATAAATAAATATAGAAACGTTTACTACTATTACCAGGAATTGAATAACCAGAATTATTATGTGCATTCATTGCTGAAAACACATTACCAGAAGCTTGGAATGTTTCAAAGCGAGAAGCCATGTATTGACGTTGAGTTAAATCATTTCGTTGTTCTAATACTAAGTAACGTAAACCCGCTTGATTACCAGCATATACACCAAACTCAGGTGCAGCAATAACAACTACAGAAGGACGAACAGTTACAGCAGA
>CAZRKJ010000037.1:0-11504 GCA_964600775.1 uncultured Acholeplasma sp. | reverse complement strand
ATACGTTGTCTGTTAATCAGGGGGTCGCTGGTTCGAGTCCA
This sequence comes from uncultured Acholeplasma sp., assembly GCA_964600775.1. Taxonomy (GTDB): domain Bacteria; phylum Bacillota_I; class Bacilli_A; order Acholeplasmatales; family Acholeplasmataceae; genus Acholeplasma. The sequence continues at coordinate 11,463 of CAZRKJ010000037.1, read as the reverse complement.
GCAGTGGGCGCCACTTTAACGACAACTTTATGCATCGATCATGGTGCATAAAATTTTACTTAGCTATACAACATTTATACTTAGTTGTAAATATATAATACAACATATATAATTACAAGTCAACTAATTTGAGAAAGAAGGTAAATCTCATGACTAAAGCAGTTAAGTTTAATTTAAAGAGTGTAAGAGAATCAAAAAAACTTACACAAGTTGATTTGGCTGAAAAAACCGGCATACATCAACAAACGATTTCACGTTATGAACGTGGTATCGTTATGCCACAAGTTGATTCAGCTAAAAGTATAGCAGATGCTCTTGGTGTAACTGTAGATGAGCTAATCATTATTAAAGATGCCAAAGAAAGTATTGCTGAAGATTTGAAAAAATTAATAAGGGGTGAGGATGATGAAGAATAATTTTAACTTTAAGATTGTACTATCATCAGTAGGGGCTGTAATAGTAACTGCAATTGTTATAGCTGCTATTTCATTAGGCCTAGATGGATTGGCCAACCAAATTGCTTCGATTAAAACAGGGAATCAAATTATGGATTCTTTTTTAGGTTTTATAAGTGATGTAATAGCTAACTTTGCTACAGCTGCATTTATGGTAGTGGTACTTTCATTATTAGCTCTTATTGTGTATTACCTATATAAGAATTCACGTGATTAGAAGATTACACTTATAGAATAGTATTATCCTTAGAAGTTATTATATGATCGAGTTCATTAACTCGTTTTTTGACTTTATCAATTTCGCCATCAATATAATTACTTGTAGCAGCAAATACAATAGCAAATTCAAAAGTAAGAAAAGATATCAGATAAAATAACCACTCATTTGTGATTATTCCTCCTATTATGCAAGTTAATGATAATGCAATCATTAAATACATATGTACATCTAACAATATTTTTCTTATATTCATTTCCAATTTACTCCTTTATTTAATAGTGTTGAATACCGATGCTGCATCATGATATCTTCTGTGTGTTTCTTCGATACCTTCTTGGATATATAACTCGGTTGTTGAGGTTCTACTATGTCTTAGTAGTCTCTGAACTAATCTAATATCCTGGGTTTTTTGATAAATCATAGTTCCATATGATTTTCGAAATCTATGAGGATGTATATTTAGATTTGTTTTATTCTGGAATCTTCTCATGAAATTTCTTACATCATTTTGATAATTAATTTTACGGTCTTTTAACACGTTATAGAATAACCATACGTCATGATAATTTAGATCTATAATTTCTTTAATTAAATTATGGCTGAAGCTAGAAAATGGTATAGGTTCTTTCTTACCATTTTTTGTATGCTCTAGAAAAATTACCTGGTTCACTAAATCGATATTACTTATTTTGATTTCTAGCAACTCTGATATTCTTAATCCAGTATCTAAAAGCATATAGATCATAAGTTGGTATAGTTTAGAGTTTTTAGTTGCATTTGGCGATTCAACATATAAGTCAATAGCTTTAAAAATAATTTTTAATTCATTAGACTGAAATCTTTGATAAGGATTTGTGTCTTTTTTTAAATACTCGATGTCATAAAATGTAGTATCAATTTTAAAGTATTTTAATACACGCTTTAAATGAGCTAGTCTCTTATTGATACTATTATTACTGTTATTAGTATGCTTCTTATACCAATTTATAATTTTATATCCAACTTCAAGCGTGATATCAGAAGTTGAAACTATACCTAGTGCATCCAAACATTTACTTAAGCTTACAATATGTCCTTGCTCAAACTTAATAGTTCCTTTTGCTTTTAAAGCAGTAGTCCTTTGATGGTATTTATATAACCCCTCTTTTATGTTCATATGTTTAATCATGATCATGTCTCCTTTATATTGTTTTTTACTACTATTATAAAGGCTCCGAGTGATTATTTTTCCCATAAAATATGTGGATAAAATCATATCTATATATAATATATATGTATATATATATTTATATAAGTATATATATGAGTGTGTGTATGACAGCTATTTATTAGACTCTTGCTCTAAAGTTTCTTCAGCAATTAATTTACTTGAATAAACTGCAAGCCATTTTTTACCTGCAGGAGTATTTAGAAACTCATTAAGCATGTTCAATGAATCTGTCTCGGCTCTAAGTTGTAGTTTTGTCTTTTCTAATAACTTTTCATTTTCCTTTATTTGTTGATCAACTTCCGCCTTTTTAATAACAAGTTTGTCATACTGTAACTGAGTGTTTGCTTTTTCAATATGTAACCTTGATTTCTCTGCAAGTATTTCATTGAATTCCATGTTATCCTCTCGTATAAGTTTTCTAAGCTTGCGTAATCTAAATGATGGTGCGTATAATACGAAAACTATAACCCACCACATGATTGCAAATAACATTACAATTGCAAATAACATTAATGTTACTAATAATGAATTAACCCAAAAATTTATGTCCATCTTGCTCCCTCCCTTTCTACTTTTACATTATATTTTGTTTTTTGTTGAGGTAGATTATTATAAAAATCACCCATATTTATTGACTCAAAATCTTCAGTTTCAAATGTTCTAGGCCTATAATAATGTTTCCATAAAACCCAATCATTTGATTTCTTTTTCATGTTACGTTTTTTATTCTTTTTATAAGACCACACATGCCAACCCAGTATATTCTTAGTAAGCATACCTGTTAATAACCATTGGCCATACGTACAGTCTAGGTCAACTTCGATATGGTGTTTATAATCAATAGATGCATCTAATAGTCCATCCAGGGCATCAATTTGTTGTAAGAAGTAGATACGCTTGATACCATTAAATAGATCGTCTTTTGCCACGTGTCTTTTATGAAGTACCAGGTTAAATATTGCTAGGAAAACTTTGTTGTAATCTGTTGTCTTATTGTTACGTCTATTTAAAGAACTAATGAACTCGTCAAACACTAGTGCTGCTAAAAAGTTTGGGTCAAATTGTTCTCTTAAAGTTGCAACATACCTTACCTCATCATGCTTGTTTTTTTGTTCTTCAAGACCAAACTTATCCCACATATCAAAGTGGTCATGGTATCTAAAGTAACTGTTTGTTACCGGATTATATTTTTTATTTTCTATAGCTGTATTGACACTTGATCCAAAACCTGTTGTTTTTCTTAATTCTTCAATTACATCAAACATGATTGATGACTTACCACCACCCATTGTTGCTATAAGTAAATGAACTCCCTCAGCTAAGATTGGTGTGCGTGCACGCATGCTCCATTTTTTTATAAACCAATAGTAAATATAAGAACCTGGTATTGTAATAAATCTAGCTACAATTTCAAATTGTTTAGCAACTTTTGTATATCCCTCGAGCATCTTTTGTCCTAGTATTGTTAAATTCTTAAGCACCAAATCGTAAATAGATGCTGCAGCTATTGTTGATTTTTCTAATATGCGATAAATTTTGTCTATACTACCGCCAATAGGTTCAAGCACTTTTTTATTGTAAGAATCAGTGATATTCATAAGTGCTTTTGTATATTTGTCCTGCAACCATTTAGAACTTTCTATAATTTTAATTTCTTGTTCAAATTGTGCTTTTTTTGATATGTTATCAGAAGTTGAGGCTGATATACCATCAACTATTAAATTGTCATCTTCTCTAATCACGCCTCATAACCTCCTAAAACATGCTTGTTACTTTATTCCAAACGATTAAGCTTAAGACAATAAGTATAATCAGGATTATCAAAAACACCGGATTAAATAATTCCTTTGTCCCTTTATTTAACCACCTAAGAAAACTTAAGATAGTTCCACCAACACCAAACAAAATCAAGATCCATAAAATGAACCCAACAATCCAAATGTTTTGAGCAATCCATCCGCCAACATCTGCAGGAGTAACCATATTAGATACCTCCGCTTATAACCAAATTAACTCCGATATAAAGTAGCAAACCAACAAATGCCCCGGATAGAAGTGCACCAAAAAGGATACCTAAGAATTTTGAAAATCTAAAACCTTTGTATCTGTTATAAAGGACTCCAGATTGAATACCGCCAACTAATATAATCACAGCTATAATTAAGCCACCAATGATTGAGATTAAAAAACTCAAGTTTAGATTAGGAAAAGAGAATCCTGGAGTCTCACCATCTGTGCCTGGACCTGGTTTAAAATTCAAGTCAATGTTTTCACCCTCAACAACGTAAAGCTGTCTATCTTTCACAAATGACATTTGGATAATGTTAATACCCTGTTGCGATTGATATAATGAGTAATCAGTATCAATATCAATACCAACTGACCATAAGTCGTTAAATTGGCCAATGTATAGTTTGTACATATTCATGCTCGTGGTGTTAGGGTTAAATCCTGGATTGGTAGAAATGTATGCATTATTAATTTCGGTCAATAAATTTCCGGTTGGTGTTACTTTTTGAATTTGGTTTATGGATCCAAATGAAATCGGATTACTTTGAATAGTAGAACCGACTCCAGCCATCACAGCAGAACCAATTATTAATGCTGGTATTTGTACACCTGGTATCAGTGCTAAAACACCGGTTGCAACTGCTGCACCAACTAAGACATCAATTTGCCAAGCTGTAGGGTCAAACGTTTCGTAAACATCGGCTTCTAGTATTTTATTGTGTATCTTCCAATCCGATTGACCTATGATGTAGTTATATCTATAGCGCATCGATAAAGAAACTGATAATAAGCGTTCAATAACAAAGTCGTCAATATAAAAGTATCCATACACATTGTTTGAATCTTCCAAGCGTGAATATAGATAAACATTAAGTTTATCAAATGTATTAAGTTCATTTGTGTTTAAGTTCCATATACTATAACCAACCCATTGTTGTTCAGCTAAATTTGTACTTTCAAAAATAGACTCTGCTCCATGATTAATGAGTATAAACCTTTCCCCCTCATACATGTAATAAAAGGACTTATTAGCATTGCTAAATATACTCATATCTGTGCCTGATTCCATAGTCATATTTATGTAATAATCATTTGCTTGATACTCAATTTTAGACGTTAAATTATAGCCATTAACATTAAAATATACTCTACCCATGTTACCTGTAGTTGTAAAAATAGAACCTGTTGTTGCTGGTAAATCATTAATTGAATCGAACTCACCAGGATTGATTGGGTCTTCAGGGTCAGGCGGTGTAAACTCAACTAACTCACGTATGGTTACTTTTGAGTAGTGATTTTTACTAGCTAAGAATTGTGATAAGTTAATATAATCATGTCTAAATGATAATCGAACAGATGCTGTGTATCTGCGCATACGATTATGAAATGTATTAGGTGTAATAACAACCCATCCGCCTGTAGTTGCATCAAAATAAGACTTGATAATAGGATGCGTGTTATTTGATAATTGTTGACCTGGCACACTATACAAGCTTATCGTATAAACAATTTGAATCCATTTGTTTCCAGATAGTTCAATTGGTGAATTAAGTCGATATGAAGATTGACCACCCGGACCATAATTTTGTAGTGTTTTTTGAATTGTAGGATAAGTATCTGACGCATTATTAAATACGTAAACATAAGCATTTGTAAATGCATTAGTTTCTACATGATACTCATTGTGTTGATCCAAATGTACTACATAGTTAGGTATTTGGATATTTTGTATAAAGTCTGTATTTATAAGGACTTTAGGGCTTCTAACATAGATATTAGAGTCGTGTATATCTTCTCCGACTTCATATGACCATCCAAAATCGAAAAGATTATAAGCAGGTGCTACACCTTCTAAACCTTCAAAATTCGGTTGATATACAATAAATTCAGATTCGATATCCGTATCGTTGTTTACAAATTGAGCATATGTATGATTTGGATTAACAAATAATACCAATGATAGTACAGCTGTTATAAATATAAATATTTTTTTAGTCATTTGTTAACCTCACTTTCTAGAATTCTTAATAAAATTCTTATACATAAATCTAAATACAATTACAATACCAATAACAATTGCTATAGACACAATAATACTAAACGCTGTACCGATAAAACTAAAATCTAAATTAATAGTGCCTGTACCTGGATCTAATTGTTCCCAATCCTCTGTTGAAGTTTTGACAATGATATTTGTGTTAAAGGTTCTAATTGCACCTGTAGTATCTATGATTTTAAAATTTAAAATATAATTACCAGGTACCTCGCTATTTTCTGTGTAAGTATCTAGGATTATATTTTTTGAAGATGCACCATAAATAGTTAACAAGTTAAGACTTACTAATGTATCACGTATAGATTCAACAGTGATAAGTTTATCTGCAGTAGTAACAAATGTATAGTTGTTTGATGCTACACCCACTAAACTAAACAGGTTATAAGTTTGATTATCAATTGTTACATCTGGTATTTTATTTTGAGTAACTGTTATTGTAATTTCTTTAAACTTTTCAGTTAATCCATCAGTAGCCTTTAGTATGATTTTATGATTACCTGGTATGTGTCCGTTACCCGTAAAATTATCTTCATGTATTAGAATACCTGCAGATGATGAAGTATATAATGATGTGATGTCATTGGCGTTAACAATTTCATTGGAATCTTTATAAATAACATCCGGACCATTAATATCACCCACAGCATAAACAGGTCTGATTAAGACCGTTAAACTAGCTAATAATATTGTAAATAATAAAATTGTTTTTTTCATGTTGACCTCACATGCTAAATGGGGATGTGGCCATCCCCTATTAGAATTTTTTATTTCTTTTTGTAAAAGTAGTAGATTAGACCGGTTGCAGTTATAGCACCAACAATAGCTAATATCCATACCGGATTAAACGAACTTTGTTGTGGGACGTCTGGTATATCAGGGAAGAAGTCGTCATCCTGATTTAAAACAAGTAGATTGTAAGTTACATTATTTCCATTCACGGATAATGATAATGTATAAGTTCCCGGTGTCCCCTCGTTACCGAAATAATTGCTTGAAACTAATTCTAGATCGTCTTCTTCCTCAATCCAACCCATTAGAATTAATACCGCTCTAATTTGTTCAAATGTTAATGTTGATCCAGCAGGGATTATGATTGGACCATCATCCGCAATGTACCATCCTGGTGGCGCTGAGAATACTTCAACTGTAATGGTTTTTGTAGCTTCGTTACCTGCAGTATCTACTGCTTTAATAACGATTTCGTAAGTTCCTGGTGTTGTTTCATTGCCTTGATAAGTGTTTGACACGATTGTAATTGAATCTGAAACATCGCCATCTACTGCATCAATAGCTCTTTGTGTAGCTATAATTTGTGCGGTGTTAATTTCTTCATTAATTGATTTTGATAATGTGGTTAAACCTTGTGTGAATTCAGGTGGAGTTTCATCGATTACCGTAATCTCTAAAGTATAATCAGTATAATTCAGCGATGGGTCTTTAACTCTTAAAACAACATTATAGGTTCCTGGAATTGATTTGTTTGCTGTATATTCATTACTTTGAATTGTTATTGTAATATCATTGTCATCATAATAGTTATCCGATTTGACCAATGATGCTAAGTAAGTTGTAAAATTAAATGTTTGTTCAGCATTAATTGTTTGTTCTAAATTTGGTGCTACTAATATTGGTGAAACCATATCTGCAACAACTGCAGTAAATTCAAAAATGCTTTCTTGATTTTCAGAGTCTTTAACACCAACAACTACTTCATAAGAACCAACAACTGCACCACTATAATCTCCATAGTCTATAACATAAATGGAATCAGATATATCACCATCGATATCGTCCCAAGCTGTTAAAAATTGTAAGTAATAATCTATATCATTGTTGTCGTCAACATTACCAATGATTGCAGCTTCACCACTAATTGCCTTTCTAATATTGCCATAGAACATAATCCTTAAGTTGACTAATCCAAATAAATCTACATCTTCAACAACTTGACTTAATAACTCTTCATCTTCCCAATAAAACACAGTTATATCATAGATTCTTTCTGTGCTTGTTGGTTGTGCTACTTTTTCTAAATAAACAGCACTAACATTATCTTTTTGTACAATAACATTTTCACCTGTAGAACCATGAATAATTTTGAAATTTTCATAAGGTGACTGTAAAGTTACCTTTGTTCCGATTTCAAAATTTTTGTCGTTTTCATATGGTTGATCTAAAAATGCTTTGTGGTTTTCAGGGTTTGGATTATCTGGAGAAGTAGTTGATAAAAACACCTCGTTATCAACTTTATTAAAATACATATTTCTAGTTGTATCCTCCAGCCTGATGCGCCCATAGTCATGAACATTAGTCCAGGATTTTAGCTTTGGTTCAAGTATTGTTACTATATCTCCCACTAATAATGCTGGAGATGGCGGTGGGTAATAGCTTTGAACAGTATCATCTTCTATAATACTAGATAATACAGCTCCATTGAATCCTTCCCCGTATAATTCTAATGCAATACTTGTAGGATAATCATTAAAGTACAACTCAGCATTTATTTGGACATCATTCAAAAAAACTTCTAGTTCCAATTTAACATTACTTTCATTGATGTCATTTTCAGTCAATAAATTATATAGTTTGTCGAATGTTCCAGGCGTTAGAGTTGCTTTCCAAGCTGATTCATCTGTAGTAAGTACTTCAAATGAGATTCCTTCTGTGTAGAATAAATCATCATACTCTACAGCAAATACATTGTTTGCTGTGAATAACAACATGAAAGATGCTGTAATTAACATTAAACTTGTTAAAATTTTTTTCATAAAATCCTCCTTTAAGAATTTTAGTTTTTATACATTAAATGTATTAAAATATAAGGCTCCCAGCTCTAACATCTGAGAGCCTATGTATATGTAGATTTATTTGCTTTTGTTTGCCAAATAAATGACTACACCTGTTCCACCCAAAACGGCAGCAATAAATGTAAACCCCACCACATTAGCAACTAAAAAATCAAATTGACTTTTAGCCCAAGTGATGTAGCCGCTGATAGCAGATAAGCTTGCTGAATCGGCTGGTAGCAGTGTACCAACAAAAACAATCACTAAATATAAAACAAATAGTGCAGCAAGTGCTAAAACAATGCCCAACATCACTTTGAGTGGTGAAGTGCTTTTACGACGTCTAGCCATAAAGTAACCCTCCTATTAGAATTTATAGATCTATAATCTATATTCTATATTTATCACATAAGCCGCAATCTTTAATTTTTCTTATAAACGAAGCACAAAATTCTAGCTATTATTTTATTGTGTATTAAATCTTTTTAAATACCTTATAAATCTATGTCCGATTTTTAGAATAACAAAAAAATCAAATCCGATTTTTAGAATTAGAGGGGTTAAAGTGTCCGAAATTTGTAATATTAAGACAAAAAAAAGTGTCTTTAACAACTGACACTAAATTATTTTGGATTATTATGAACTTTATTTTTGATTTTAGAACATATATTGATCGTCTTGCTAAAATTTATAAATTAAACTAAGATTTAAACAGTATTAAATACCATCATTTCTAATGGTTTTTACTAGTTATTCATAAAGTTAACAATGACATCAGGAACAGGTTCTTCTTCAGGGACTTTATTTTTAATATGTGCTGTCCGATTTGTAGAATATGTCCCGGACATTTCTTTATTTATATTACGTTGATATTGTGAATATTCGTCTAAGAGCAGAAGTGATAAAATAGCATCCCGTTTTCTTCTTAATGAGATAGTGTTATTAGATGCAAATTGTCTTATTAAATAATAAACTGTTGAGGTAGGAATATTAAAGTTTTCTGATATATCTTTAGCTGTGAGTTTTACAACACGCTTATAATCTTTTCTAGACTCTTGAGCAAGTAAGCCTAAAACGATTTTAGCGTATGGACTATAAGTCTTAGCTTGTTTAACATTACGATTTACAAATGTACGTTTTAACATTTCAGTCGTAACCATAGCTCTTATTTCAGAGTTTTCTAACTCCATCTCATGATGCAGTTTATAAAATGACCTACCAAACTTATCATAATCAATAGTTATAAGTTTTAATTTGATTAGCTCTTTGATTGCCTCATAAAAAGTCGAACGTGCAATACCTAAATTATCAATCAATTTATTCTTGGATTTCTTAAATATAACCCAATCACCTCTTAAAATAGAAGCATAGCGTGCTTTTTTGGGCACTGTGTAATATAATCCTGCGTAGACTAGTGCAGCAGATGCTGTAGTCGTGCGTTGTAGTAGTGCATCATCAAAAAACAACACCAACCCTTTAAACATTGGCTTAAAGTGATTTGGTAAATCTGATTTAGTTTGTCTATCTATTTTACGATAGTTTTGACGTTTTATCCTTTTCATGTAGCCCCTTATTGTATAACTTTGTATCGATTGTAATAATAAAAATTAATGTAATAATAATGCCCAGGACAATCCCTAATGCTAGTCCAAATAATAATGCGATCATGATTTTATCTTACTCATAGCATATCAATCCATTTCTATCTTTCATTAAATTATCCATATATGAGATAACGTCATTCATGCATTTTCTATCAAGTACAATACCGTCCATGGTGTGTAAAGCATATTGTCGCCATGGCCCGTACCATTTTATTTTGCCTAACAATGTGTCGCATGATTTATTCAAAACACTGATATCATATGTTTTTTTGGCTGAGTCTTTATACTTCATAAATGTTAGAAACTCAGTTTTTTTAGATTCAACAATTATCTTCATTTGCTACTCCTTTATTTATTCTAAATAAACACACTAAATTTGCGTTTTTAGAGCGGTTTAGTTTGATAACGGCCATAAGTTCGTTATTACATCAAATACGTTGTATTTTGCGATAAAGGGTGGCTTAGACATCCTTATTGAATGAAGTAACAAAAGAAATTTAAATAAAAGAAAGGAATTTATGATGTCTAAGCCAAATGTTATTTTTGGGGTTAATAACATTTAAGAGTTGTTAAATTCTACTGGTGTGCGACTCCGATAGTTTTAACAACTCTTAAATATTATTCGCACGATTCAATTTTTTTAGTTTGTAGTTGTTTTTGTTGTAATTTTGAATATAAATAAGTTTGTTAACATACCATGCTTCATAACCTAGTTGATCTACCATAAATCTCTTTGCTCGTTTTGCACCAAGTTGTTCTTTACACAGATTATAGATTCTGGTATCACCAATACCATCGTACTTAATAGAAGTAAGAACTTGTTCTTTTAGATTGGTAAATTCTTGCATTTAATCACCTACTTAGATACGTTGTCTGTTAATCAGGGGGTCGCTGGTTCGAGTCCAGCAGTGGGCGCCACATTTTTAATAATAAAACTCACACATACATGTGAGTTTTTCTTATGTATTTTTAAATTATATAATGATGCTATCAAATATAATAAAATATACGTTAATGATAAGTTTACATGAAAATTTGGCTACAATCATATATAATAGAGATGAGCCAAACTAAAGGAGATTTAAACATGCCAGGATTTGTTTCAGTATTTTTCATCTTATT
>CAZRKJ010000036.1:0-11515 GCA_964600775.1 uncultured Acholeplasma sp. | reverse complement strand
TCAGCACACTATCCTGCAAATTATGGATTTATTCCAAGAACATATGCAGGTGATAATGACCCCTTAGACGTTTTAGTTTTATGTCAAGAAGACATTGAACCAATGTCTTTGGTTGAGGTTTATCCAATTGGTGTTATTAAGATGATTGATAGTGATGAAGTTGATGAGAAAATTATTGCAATCCCTTATGGCGATCCATCAATGACGCAATATAAAGATTTAAAAGGATTACCACACCACTTACTTTCTGAGATCTCTCACTTTTTTGAAGTGTATAAATCACTTGAAGGTAAAAAAACCTATATTCTTGATATTGAATCAAGAGAAGAGGCAATTAAAGTCGTAAAAGAAGCAATGATCAATTACGATGAAGTATTTACAAATAAGAAAGAGAAGTAATTATTATGGGTAGAGCATTCGAAGTTAGAAAAGCCTCAATGGCAAAAACAGCTGCAGCAAAATCTAAAATTTATTCAAAATTTGGTAGAGAAATATATATGGCAGCTAAAGCAGGTACACCAGATCCTGAAACAAATCAAGCATTAAAAAGAATTATTGAACGTGCTAAAAAAGAACAAGTTACTGCAGATATTATTAAACGTAACATTGATAAAGCAAAAGGCGGTAGCGATGAAAACTACGCTGAAATTCGTTATGAAGGTTTTGGACCTGAAAACAGTTTATTAATTATTGAATGTTTAACAGATAATACAAACAGAACATTATCAGATATCAGAAAACTATTTAACAAGGCATATGGCAAATTAGGTGTTTCTGGTTCTGTCCTTCACCAATTTGATCATAAAGCAGTCTTTGAAGTAGAGGCAAGTGAAAACAAATTACTTGAAATATTACTAGAAAACGATATTGATGTTACAGATTTTGAGTCTGAAGATGGTGTTGTTACAATCTATGCTGAACCTTCTGATTATGGTAAGGTAGCAGATGTACTAAAGGAAAATAACTTAGAACCAAAAGAAGATGCAATTATGTTTATTCCGATGCAAACCATGCAAATTCAAGATGCTGAAGAGCTTGCTAAATTTGAGCGTTTAATCGAGGGTTTAAACGAATTAGATGATGTAAACGAAGTTTACCATAATGTAGATAACTTAAGCGTTGAATAAACGCTTTTTTTATTCTTTAAAGTGCTTTTATAAAGCCATTTTGTATTCAATGAATAGATGTTCACATATAAATTTATATAATTTGTGATTTATATCATTTTACACACAATAAAATGTAAACGTTATCAATTATAGGTTTGTTTGCATTATTTTTGTCAAATTTATAAAATATATATACTGAAGCCTGTTCGTCTTTTTTTAATCTCGCTTGTTTCTATATTCATATGTATAAATATATTTATACATGGTAAAATATAGTAAATAACTTTTATATGGAGTGTTCATATGTCATTAAAAAACTACGATCCACAACTATTTGAATCAATTCAAAAAGAAACAAAGCGACAAAAAGAGCATATCGAACTGATTGCTTCAGAAAACTTTGTATCCAAACATGTATTAGAAGCTCAAGGTTCTATTTTGACGAATAAATATGCAGAAGGCTATCCAAATAAACGTTATTATGGTGGCTGTGAGTTTGTTGATGAGGTTGAAAGTTTAGCTCAAGAACGTCTTAAATCAATCTTTGATGTTAAGTTTGCTAATGTACAACCACATTCAGGTTCACAAGCAAATGCAGCAGTATTCCAAGCACTTATTCATCCAGGCGATGTAGTCTTAGGTATGGATTTAAATGCGGGTGGTCATTTAACACATGGTTATAAATTATCCTTTTCAGGTCATTATTATGATGCGCACTTTTATGGGGTAAGTCCTAAAGACGGCTATATTGATTATGATGAAGTTTTAAGGATTGCACTTGAAGTTAAACCTAAAATGATTATTGCTGGTGCTAGTGCTTATCCACGCATACTTGATTTTAAAAAGTTTAGAGAAATAGCAGATACTGTAGGTGCTTATCTATTTGTTGATATGGCACATATTGCAGGATTAGTCGCTACAGGCATGCACCCTTCACCACTGCCTTATGCAGATGTTGTTACATCTACAACACATAAAACACTTAGAGGTCCACGTGGTGGTATTATCTTAACCAATGATGCGGCACTTGCTAAAAAAATTGATCGAGCAGTATTTCCAGGACAACAAGGTGGACCATTAATGCATATTATTGCTGCTAAAGCAGTAGCATTTAAAGAAGCACTTGAACCAGCATTTAAGGCATATCAAGCACAAGTTGTTAAAAACGCTAAAGCACTAGCTGATGCATTTAAGTCATTAGGTTATAAATTGATGACTGATGGGACTGATAATCATTTGATGTTAATTGATGTTAAGTCTAAATTAGGTATTACGGGTAAGGTTGCTGAAGATGCACTTTATAAGGCAAATATTACAATTAATAAAAATCAACTACCATTTGATGATGAAAAACCTATGTTGACATCTGGTATACGTTTAGGTACACCAGCAATGACAACCAAAGGCTTTAAAGAAGCAGATTTTACAAAAGTTGCACATATGATACATGAAGTTTTAACACATGTAGATGATTTAGCAGTTATTGAAAAAGTAAGACTAGAAACTATACAATTATTAAGTGAGTTCAATGAAAAGGAGTGATTATCTTTGATCACAAAAACAAGAAATATACCTGATGGTAAAGATGTATTAAAAAAATTACCTTTAATTCATCATTTAGAAGCACCATATCTATACTATCCAATTACAAACCAACGCTGTCCCGAAGGAGAAACGTGCGTTGTTTTTGGTCAGTTTGTAAAAGTTGGTGAAGTTATTGGAACAAGAAAAGGTGCATTCTTTGAACAACCAATACATGCAACTGTAAGTGGTGAAGTGGTTGGTCATGAAATGAAATTTGATGCATCTGGTAAACGCGTCAACTGTATGATTGTCAAAAACGATTTTAAATATGAACTACATGAATCTGTTCAATCAAGAACAGATGAAGCAATTGAAGCTTTAACACAAAAAGATTATGTTCAAATTGCTAAAGAGGCTGGTTTAGTTGGTTTAGGTGGATCAGGATTTCCAACATATATCAAATTAAATACTAAAAATAAAATAGATATCATTTTAGCAAACGGTGTAGAGTGTGAACCAAAATTAATTTCTGACTATGAAGTTATGATGCAGAGTCCAGAAGAATTAATCAACGGTCTAATTTATGCAATGAAAGCTGTTGGCGCACCTAAAGGTATTATTGCCATTAAGAAGCGTTATGTTGAATTAGTGGAAAGAATCCGCTTTTCATTAAACTCTTATACGGGCTATGATATTGAAGTTGTACCTGTCGGTAATCACTATCCTCAAGGTTGGGAGTTAGAAGCAATTGAATCTGCAACAGGTATTAAAGTACCTCAATTTAAACTACCTGCAGATTATGGTATTATTCCGTTTAACGTATCAACACTACAATCACTATATCATGCAGTGAAGTTTAATTTACCAGTACTTGAAAGATACTTTGTAATTTCAGGTGACGGGGTTGTTAATAAATCATTTAAAGCAAGAATTGGTACACCAATCCAAAGTTTAATTGAACTTGGTGGTGGTTATGTAGATAGACATATCCCTAAAACACTTATTATGGGTGGACCAATGATGGGTAGTAACGTTACAAATGATGACATTGTTACAACCCATACAGCAACATCACTAATTGTACAAAACTCATTACACTTAACAGAAGACCCATGTATCCATTGTGCAAGTTGCGTCTATTCATGTCCTGTCGATATTCAACCAGTTCAAATTATGAATGCTGTAAAAGCAAACGATAAAGATTTCTTAAAAGCTTTATCAGTGAACAAGTGTATTGAATGTGGATTATGCGCTTTCGTATGTCCATCAAAAATTCATTTAACAGATTATATGCGTGAAGGTAAACGCATCTTAAGAGGGTAATTATGCAAAATATGACATTTATCAGCCAAACATCTCCATACATACGTAAAGAAACGTCAACCAAGCGTATGATGTTTGATGTTTTAATTGCACTTACCCCGGTTGTATTCTTCTCGATTTATCGATTTGGGTTAGATGCATTTACAAGAATATTATTAAGTTTAATTATATTTGTTGGTGTAGAGGCACTCTACTTTTTAGCAGTGACACGTGCAGATGGATATAACTTTACAGATAAGATTAAAAATAAATTTAAAAAATACACCATAAATAACTTTAGTGCACCAGCGGTTTCTGGTGTCATTTATGCCATGATAGTACCTGATCAGCTACATCTTTATGCTGTTATTATGGGGGCATTATTTGGTGCAGGTATTGGTAAGATGATTTTTGGTGGTCTTGGGTTTAATTTATTTAACCCAGCTGCTTTAGGTCGTGTATTTATTGCACTTGCTTTTACAACATTCTTCACAGGTTCTTATGGGTTTATTGATGCTGCAGCAGGTGCTACAGCATTATCAACACCATTCCCGACGGTTTTAAATAGCTATTCACTTATAGATTTATTAGTAGGTAATATACCAGGCTCTATTGGTGAGATTAATGCACTAGCAATCATCTTTGGTTTAATTTACTTACTGATTAGAAAAACGATTGATTACCGTCCGGTATTATCTGGACTATTAATATTTGTTGTATTATCAGCTGTTGCTGGATATGTTTTATATCCAACATTAGTTTTTGAATATGTTGTATTCCAAACCTTATCAGGTGGTTTATTATTTGGTCTAACATTTATGATTACAGACCCAGCAACTTCACCTGTAACGCGTCCTGGACGTTGGTGGTTTGGGTTGATCGTTGGTGCATTAGTATTCTTCATTCGTAGCTTTGGTAGTCTACCTGAAGGGGTTGCTTTTGCATTATTGTTTGCTAACTTATTAGTGCCGGTACTAGATTATCCAATGTGGGCAAATAACCTATTTACTAAGAAATTTTATTTAGGCTATAGTGCTGTCTTTGTATTACTTGCAGTATTAACCTTTGTTATTTTAGGAGGTTATGCAATATGACATTAAAAATTAAAGGATTTATAACGTTTGCTGTTGTTATTGTTTTGAGTATCTCATTATCTATTGGTGCACATTTAGTATTTGAACCAATTAGACAAGAAAGAGCAGACCGTGTAACTTTAGAAGTATTAGAATCATACTTTAGTGAAGTTACTAGATTTGAATCAAACGCACTTGAGACTATTGAAGGCGTTGAGATTACACGTTCACTTAGAGCACTTAATGCAGATGAACCGTTAGGGTATTTATATGAGGCAAATATTACAAATGAATTTGGTAATATGCGCATACGTATTTCAGTAGATGTTAAAGATATTATTCAAAGTGTTGAATTTGTTGAATTAAATCAAACACTGTATCAAGATCAAACGAGAAATATGCTAAATACATACGTATTAACAAAACTTGAAACAGATATCTTTGATGGTGCAGCAGGTGCAACATCCATATCCAGAAATGATGTATCACGATTAATGCGTATTTTAGGTAGACACCATGATCAAAGTGATAAATTTGAATTTGTTCTACCATATGTTGCTTATTATGGACCAGACTATGTTGTATCTGAAACACAAAACTTAAACCAAAATGATGCAACAATTGTTGTTGAAACAATAAGTGGACAAGGTGTTGTTTACACAATTACTAAATCAGGTGTTTATCAAACAGGTAGTATAGAAGCAAAATCAATTACATTAGTATTAGCTTTAGATTCAAACAATGAAATCATTGGTATTGATTTACCAGTTGAAGGTTATAACCATACAAAAGGTAACTTCATGAGAAGTGCAATTACATTTGCAGAAAGTTTTATTGGAACTAATTTAGCGGATGCTACAGACGGCAGCACTGGTGCAAGCGGTGATGGTGAGGCACATAATTCTAGAAATTTAATCGAAGATATGATTTTAATTATTCAAAGTATTCAAATAGGTACTGCACCAGAAGTTTTACCATATGTAGCATTTTTTGGTGAGGCATATGTCGTTGAGACAACTGAAAACCTAAATGAAAGTGATGCAACGATTGTTGTTGAACGCATTAAAGATTTAGGTTACGTATATACAATAACAAAATCAGGTTTATATCGTACAGATAGAACAGATGAACGTTCAATTACTATGGTGGTGGCACTAGATGATACTGGCAAGATTTTAGGCGTATTACTACCTGAAGACTTATATAACCATACAGCAGGTAACTTCTATACAAATGCCTTAACATTTGCACAAGGTTATGTAGATATGAACCTAGCAGACGTTACTGATGGTAATGCAGGTGCATCTGAATCTGGTCAAGCATATAACTCCAAAACATTAATTGAAGATATGATGTTAATTATTCAAAATGTACATACAATAACACCGCCAGAATCACTACCGTATGCAGAATTCTTCGGTGATGCATATGAAATAGAATTTACACTAAATGAAACAGACACTGATGCATCAATCATTATTGAAGGTATTAAAGATCAAGGTTATGTTTACACGATTACAAAGTCAGGATTATATCGTCCAACAAGAGAAGATTTACGATCTATGACGCTAGTTGTTGTCATTGATATGAATAATATAATTAAAGGTGTGCGTTTACCGGAAGATTTATATGAACACTCTGGTGGCGGATATTACCAAGATGCTTTAGCATATGCACTTGGATTTGTAGATACAGATATCAACGATTTAATCGATGGTACATCTGGTTCTACGGATGTAGGCACAGCATTCACTTCAAGAAGTTTAATTGAAGACATGATGTTAATTATTCAAAACGTTCATGCAACAACATTAGAAGACACAAAATATATTGCACACTTTGGTGTAGGATATGAAGTTGAATCAACACAAAACCAAACAATTAGTAATGCAGAACTAGTTATTGAAAACATTAAAGATCAAGGGTTTGTATATACAATAACAAAATCAGGTTTATACCGTACGGATAGAACAGAAGAACGTTCAATAACAATGGTTGTTGTATTAGATGTTACTGGTAAAATCATAGCCGTATTATTACCAGAGACAAGTTATAATCATTCTAAAGGTAGCTTCTACACTAATGCACTGACATTTGTTTCAGGCTATGTAGATATGAACCTAGCAGACGTTACTGATGGCAATGCGGGTGTATCAGAATCTGGTCAAGCATATAACTCTAAAACATTAATTGAAGATATGATGTTGATTGTACAGGGGGTACACAGCGCATGAAAAAAGAAAATTTAGTATTAGTATTAATGTTTGGATTAATGTTATTAATTAGTATTATTGCATTAAGTTTTGACTACTTATTCCCAACATCAACAGTAGACAAAATGTTTGGTCAAAATGTAAATGTTGTAAATGAACGTCCAGTTGTTGATGCTGAATTTAATGAGATTTTCACTCAAGCAGATGTTACTACTTTAGATGGACGTAAAATTGCAGATATTTACACAATAAGAGTGGATCACGTTTACTTTTACTTAGAATTATATGTGGCTATTGATTTAGATGGAAACGTCTATGCAAGAGATAAATTTGTTAATCCAAAAGATTCAACATCTGAAAGCTATTTCCCACTTGTTCGTGAATATCTACTTAAGAATTATAATGGATTATATTATGAGAATGTTCAGTTTGTAGATGGTGCAGCAGGAGCAACAACAATCATTGTATCTCGCTCAATTATTAAAAATGCAGTTAGCCGTGTGGTATTATTCCATGTGGGTGATGATGAGGATTTTATTGAAACGCTATTTAATGGTGCATATAGTTTAAATAGTCAATCTGTAAATAATGGCATTGATATATTTAATGTCAGTGTTGGTGGTACAGATTATACGGTATACCAAGCATCAGCATCTGGCACATATTATGACTTCACAAATACCTCAGAAGGCAGTATTACAATATTGGTTGCTGTAAATGGTAGTGGTGAAATCACACATGTACTAATGCCAGAAGTACTTTATGAACACTCACTAGGTAATTTCTTCACAGCAACACAAAACTTCTTAAACGGCGTAATTGGTTTAAATATTAATGATCCAATGCCAGATTCAACAACCGGTCCAACAGCAAATTCAAATGGGTCACAATATTTAGTGAATCAATTACTACAAAATATACAAGGGGTGGCTTAATATGTTAAGAAATGATTTGAAACCATATATTTTATTAAGCATACTACCTTTAGTATACTTAGCTAATACATTAGAAACAGCACTTTTTATGGGTTTGGTTTATATGTTATTAGCGCTTGTGATTTATTTTGCTGGTAGCCTAATTGAAAAATTTAGTGAAGGACGTATCAAACTTTATATTTATATTATTTTAGCATCTGGACTAATTACTGTAACAATGACTGTCTTAAATACATACTTTACACTCAATCAGTTTATGGGTATTTATTTGGCACTAACTTTATTTGTGTTACCACAATTAAAGGCGGATGCTTTAAGTAAAGAAAAAGCATTACCATATGTACTTATGATTGGTTTAGGCTTTGTTTTATTGTTAGTTATTGGTTTCTTAAGAGAGTTCTTAGGAACGGGTAGTATTACACTACTAGCGTTTGGTATAGATACAGTCCAAGTATTTAGTAGAGAGTATGCGATTGCGATATTAAATAATGCATCTGGAGGCTTTATTTTAGCTGGATTCATCTTTGCAGCCGTTCAAGCAATTTCATTTGAAAGGGTAGGTGACAAAGATGTTATTTAGTTTATTCTCAAGCCTATTAGGCGCAGCAATATTATCAAACATCATACTTCAAGGTATCGGGTTAGAAGCGATTCAAACAAAAGAAATACGTGTGAAACCCATACTTATAAAAACATCAATCATTAGTATACTTGCATTGGTTGTGTTTATGTTAGACTATATACTACTACAATTTGTATTATCACCAATGGGTATGGGGTATTTAAACATTATGGTACTTGCACTACTCATGATTGCTGTAAATGAATTGTATGTATATGTTGTACAAAAATTAAAATTTAATTTACCAACAGATCAAATGTTTGGTATTCATTCAGTGGTTATTGTTGTAGGCTTTATTGGACTATCAACAATAAGTTTTGATCAAGCATTCATTCAAGTAATAGGTGCGTTGATCGGATTTATAGCATTATCTATTCTACTTACAATGATTCAATCACGTATGCGTGTTAATCCTTTGGTGAAGTCATTTAAGGGGTTACCGATCTTATTAATTATTTTAGGATTGATCGCTTTAGTATTCGGTGGTTTATCGGGATTATTCTAATAATATAGAAAGAAAAAGAACATGAAAAAAATATGGATGATACTAAATTTAATATTTTTAAGCGTTCTTTTTTCTGCTTGTACACCAGATGAACTCATCTTTAGTGATCAAAGTATTGCCATATCCTCTATGGGTACTTTTGTAAGTGGTACAGTATCTGCACCGCAATCAACATGGGCAAGTACATATCAAGAAATTAAGGATATGTATGAGTTTTATCATAAACTTACAGATAATTATGGCGGTCATGAAGGCGTCAAAGGTGTTTACTATATTAATGACTTAGTAAAAACAACACAAACCGATCAAACTGTAGAAATTGAAAAAGAATTATATGATATTTTAAAACTTAGTTTAGAGTTACACATATTAACTGATGGATATTTTGATATTTCTATTGGTAGAATTGTTGATGTTTGGAAAGAATTAATAGACACATATGATTATCCTGGTCAAGAAGTACCTCAAACACTGGTTGAACATGCATTAAGTGTTGTTGAAAACATACCAGTTATTGAAGATGCAGTGACCATAAGTAAAGAAGCAGATAAGTATTATGTTACGCTCAAATATGGTGCAAAAATAGATTTAGGTGCGATTGCAAAGGGTTATGTAACACAGCTTGCAGCAAACCATTTAAAGTCAAAAGGATATGATACATTCATCATTAGTGGTGGCGGTTCATCCATGTTATATGGTGAAGGTAACCCTAGAACGGATGATGGTAGTTATCGTACGGGTTTAATTAATCCACAAGACGTTATTAACAATTTAAATATTTTAGGCTATAGACCAAAAAACTATGGTATTTATACATCTACCAATTATAATGTAACAACATCAGGTAGTTATAATCAATTTGTAGTATCAGAAGAGGTTATGTATCACCATATCATCTCACCTAAAACCAAGGCACCTGCAAACTATTATTTAACAGTTTCTATTGTTGGTACAGATGCCGGTTTAAATGATGCGTTATCAACAGCATTATTTAACATGCCACCAGAGGTACTTAGCGCTTTTGTAGATACACACGCGCTTGAAGTATATACCTATTTATTTAACAATTCATTTGAATCCTATAATCAAACAAATAATTTTAGGGCGATTAGCTAGGTGTGCATATGAAATTAAGAGATTATGTAATTATTGGTTTGATTGTTGCTGTTATTGGTGTGTTTTATATATGGGTAACTTATTTTGGACCAGAAACCGGAAGTATTGCTTTAGTGTATCAAGGTAATGATGTTGTTATTGAAGTAGACTTTGATACCAATTCATATATACTGTATCCACAAGCAGTTGATGCAAATTACCCAATGGTAACAGAACCTATCCCAGATGAGGGTGGCGATGTTGCAATTATATTGATTGGAGCATATGTTAATCAAGGTGAACGCACGAGAGTTTTTATTGAAATAAGTTGGGAACAAAAAGCTATTCGCATACAAAAGGACGAAACTCCTAGACAAATAGGTGTCAGACGCAATTGGTATGACGGTACAGGCTTACCTGCTATTTCTCTACCCAGCCAAGTCTTTGTTGTATTTGAAACTGTTAATGATGACGGAATAGATGGTGTGGTATGAAAGATATAAAAAAAATAACAACACTATCTATGCTTATTGCAGTAGCTATCGTTTTAAATGTCATTGAGATTTCAATTAATGTGATACCTGTACCAGGGGCAAAAATTGGATTTGCAAATATCGTTACCGTGATTGTACTTTACATGTATGGATTTAGATCCGCATCACTCGTAACGATATTAAGAGTCTTTTTAGTAGGATTATTATCAAGATCCTTTACAATTCCATTTTGGATGGGTTTAGGAGGAGCAGTCATCTCGATTGCAACCATGGGGAGTGTAAAACAATTTTTAAAACTCCACCTAGTTACGGTATCTGTTTTAGGTGCAGTGATGCATACCCTAGGTCAAGTCATTGTGGGTATCTATTTACTTGAAACAGATTTACTGATCTTATATTTACCATTAATGTTATTAATTAGTATACCTGCAGGCATACTTATTGGACTGATCACACAAAGATTTTTTAGAACCTTTAAACGAAGTAATCACCAACAATCACTCTAAGTATATTGTGAAATTATGGTGTTGCATTACATTAAATAAATGATATAATATCTATTGCGAAACTTACTATGAGTAATTTTAGCTCATGGCGGAAGGAGAATTCTATGAAAGCAAATATTCATCCAAAAACAAGACTA
>CAZRKJ010000035.1:0-11764 GCA_964600775.1 uncultured Acholeplasma sp. | reverse complement strand
GATGTATATACACGTAAGTATGACTTATTAGAAAATAAGCTTTGAACACTTTTTCTAAACCATTCAACTTCAGATGCTGCAGTTAATACCGTTAGTTTTCTTTCAATAACTTCTTCAGCATGGGATGGTCCAGTTAAAACCGCATAGGCACCTAAAAGTTGTGGACTTATCTCATCAACAACAATTTCAGATACGCGTTTTAAGGTTGATGGTTCAATCCCTTTTGAAACATTAATAAAATACAATTTTCTAGTTGCATGGGCATTAATTGCTTTTAGCGATTCACGCATAAATTTGGTTGGTACAGCAAGTAAGATGTAATCAGCAAATTCAATCGATGCTTTTAAATCTAGGGTTGCTTTTATGCCTACAATTTTATTATTAAAAAATGGATGTAGACCTTCATTAATTTTTTTAACCGCTTCCGGGTTTACATCATAAACCAAGGTTTCATGACCATTGTCTGTTAATACTTGAGCCAGTGTGGTTCCCCATGAACCACCACCAATGACACTAATCTTCATAGTTCTCCTTCTTTCTAAAGACGAATTTTAAAGGTGTTCCTGTCAGTTCAAAATTATCTCTAAATTGATTTTGTAGATAACGCTCATAACTAAAATGTATGTAATTTGGATCATTAACAAATATAGCAATTGTTGGGGGTTTTGTCTCAACTTGCGTAGCATATGAGAAATTAGCTTTTCCATGATTGAAAATTGCTGGTGGATTCATTGCAACCGCATCTTGTAATGTATCGTTAATGAGTTTTGTTGGTAATTCTTTAGTGAAGTTTTCATAAACATCTTTAAGTACTGGGAATATCGTATGTACACGTTGATTTTCTTTTGCTGAAACATAAACGATTGGTGCATAAGGTAAAAACTTAAATGTTTCACGAATATCCGCCTCAAACTTCTTCATCGTTTTACTATCTTTTTCAACTAAGTCCCACTTATTAACAACAATGATGCAACCACGCATATACTGCATAATATACCCTGCTACGTGACCATCTTGTTCCTGTATACCTGTTGTTGCATCCAGTACAAGTAAAGCAATAACACTACGTTCAAGTGCGGTCATTGCTCTTAAAACGGAGTATTTATCTAAATTTTCATAAACCTTACCACGTTTTTTAATACCCGCAGTATCAATAATTGTGTATTTTTGCTTATCTTTTGTAAATGTGGTGTCAATAGCATCTGTAGTTGTACCTGATATATCAGATACAATTACACGTTCTTTACCAATAATAGCATTTACTAATGAACTCTTACCGACATTAGGTCTACCAATAACTGAAAAAGAAATGACACCTTTTTCTTGAATCTTATCTTCATCGATCATGTAGCTGAGTGTTTTATCTAATAAATCACCAATACCAATACCATGGTGACTAGATACTGCAATTGGATCACTAAATCCTAATGCATAAAATTCAAATGCATTATGTGCATGGACTAAATCATCAATTTTATTGACTGCAACAATAACTGGTTTATCTGTTTTATACAAAAGTTTAGCAATATAATAGTCACTATCTGTTAAACCGGTTAATCCATCAACGACAAAAACGATGACGTTTGCCTCATCCATTGCGATTTCTGCTTGTTGTTTAATTTGAGTTAAAAAAGGGGCATCACCAATATCGATGCCCCCAGTGTCTATTAGACTAAATCGTTTAGTTAACCACTCTGCTTGAGCATAGATACGGTCTCTTGTGACACCCGCTACATCGTCCGTAATCGAAAACCTTTCACCCAGTATACGATTAAAAAGTGATGATTTGCCGACATTTGGACGACCGACGATTGCTACAGTAAATGGCATCCTAAAACCTTCTTTTTATTTATTTTTTCTTCTTATTTTTACCAAAGTTTGAATAAATGTCACCAAGTGTTAAGCTTTCAGTTTCTTCTTGGTCAACCATATATTTTTCAAACTCTTGACGTTCATTCATTACAAGTATACGTTTAACGGATAATTTTAATACCCAATTTTGTTTATTAAATTCAATAACTCTAGCTTGAACAGAGTCACCTACTTGATAATGATCTTCAATATTCACCTTTGGATCATTATGTGCTTCACTTGCTGGAATGAATCCATCAACGGATTCATATGAAACCTGTAGGCCATCTTTTGAAACTGCTTCAATACGTACATCAATATCTTGGCCAACACGTAGACTCAGTTTCGCCCATGGATTATCTTCTAAAACTTTCTTAGATAAAGCAATTCTTTCTTTCTTAGCATCCTTAGATAAGATGACCGCTTCAATTTCATCATCAATTTTGATATATGCATCAAAATTATCTTTTGGATTCCAAGAATATTCACTCTTATGTAATAAACCTTTAACATCACGAGCAAGTTCAACTAAAACACCAAATGGTAATTTAGAAACAACTTTACCTTTAACAGTTTGTCCAACTTTATGCTCACCTAAGTAAGCTTCATATGGTGTTGGTTGTAATGCTTTCATAGATAAATCTAGACGATTACCTTCTTTTTTAATAACTTTAACTTCAACAGTTTGTCCTAAAGATAACACATCTTCTATTTTTTCAATTCTGTGGTGTGATACTTGAGAAATTCTTAACATACCAGATACATGTTCAAAACGAATGAATGCAGCATGTGATTCAAATGACTCAACTATTCCCTCTAAAATAGAACCAGTTTGAATGGTGTCTAATTCTTCTTGACGTTGTTCTTGACGTTGTTTTTGTTCTTCTACACGGCGTGCTTCAAAGATTGGTTTTCTAGTTGCAATCAACTTAGGACGACGACGATCCGCTTTAAATTCTTCAATTAAAACAGATAACTTTTTACCAATAAGTTTTTCTTTTTGATCTTTAAGTTCAAAATCTAATAATGAAAATGGTAAGAATAATTCTACCCCTGCATATGCAAGTACTAACCCTTTGTCATTTGCAGATTTAACGATTGTTTCAATCTCTTCTTTATCTTCAAATGCTTTTTGGATTTTTTCAATATTTTTCTCGTGTAATAACGGTAATCTTGAGAGCATGATCAACAATGAGTGATCATCTTCACTAATTTTTTCTACCTTTGCACGTACTTTATCGCCTACTTTGACAACTTTTCTTAAATCTTCTGGTGCTGGTTTGTCGTAGTATTCAGCATAGATAGTCCCTTCTGTTGCTGCTTGAATATCTAAAAGCATATAGTTTTTCTTAACTTCAAATACTACACCTTCTATGATTTGTCCTTTTTTAGGGATTGTTATATCATTCATTGATTGCTCCTTTTGCTGCTTGAATCAGCTCTATAATTTTTTTGACTGTTTGTTGTAATGTCATATGTGTTGAATCTATTACGATTGCATCATCTGCTTTTTTTAGCGGCGAGATGGTGCGTTGTGTATCTAATTGATCACGTCTTGTGATTTCTTCAATTAACTTTTCTATATCAATTTCATAACCTTGATTTTGTTTATCTTGTTGTCTGCGTTTGGCACGCTCTCTTACATCAGCAATTAAAAATATTTTTAAGTCTGCATTCGGAAGGACAACGGTGCCAATATCACGGCCATCCATTATGATATTGTTTGTTTTACCTAAGTTTTGTTGAATTTCAACTAATTTTTTACGAACATATGGAAAACTTGATACTAAAGAGACATTATCTGTGACTGCTTTACTGCGAATCTCTTTTTCTACAATACGATCATCTACATAGATGTGATCATCTTTATATGTAATTTGGATGTATTCTAGAAAATGATATTGTGATTCATCTTGCATGTCAATTTTCTTTTCGATAGCTAAAAGGGTGACTGCACGATACATTGCACCTGTGTCAATGTGTGTCATACCTAATTTATGTGCTATTTGTTTACTGATCGTTGATTTACCGCTGCCAGCTGGTCCATCAATGGCCACTTGAAATCCTGCCATACAATTCCTCCACACTACATTATATTATATCATAAATTGAACTTAAGAACCTTATATCAGCTGCGATGCAAATATTTCACTTCATGTGATTTTAATTTTCGGTAGTTACCACGGTTGACACCTTCAAGTGTTAAACTGTCAAAACGAGTTCGTGTTATGTTTTTAACATCATGACCCATCTGTTTAAACATAGATTTTAATGCTTTTACAGATTCATTATTAATAGTTAACTTAACCAAAGTTGATTGATTTTTTTTATCAAGTTCAATGATGTGCACATCAACTGGTTTAATCACTTTACCTTCAACCTTGATGCCACGACGCATTTCACGAATACGTTCTTTTATCATGATGCCTTTGGTACGAATAATATATTCTTTTTCAATGTTCTCAGATTGGTTTGTAAGTTTTTTAGTTAATTCACCATCATTGGTTACAATTAACAAACCAGCTGTATCATATTCTAACTTATGTACAGGGAATAATCTTACATCTTTATCTTCAGGACTAAATAGATCTAATATGTTTCGTCGTTTATGAATATCATTCGTTGTCGATAAATAACCGGTGGGTTTATTTAATAAATAGTAAACTAAATCTTCCTTTTGAAGTAATTTACCTTCTACAGTAATTAAATCTTTTTGGCTAACTTTATAACCTAAAACATTAATCACTTCACCGTTGACCATTACTTTACCTTCAGTTATTAAATTTTCTGCTTTTCTTCTAGAAGTAATTCCAGATTGAGCTATGATTTTCGATAATCTTTCCATATTTTCACCTTTATTATTATAGCACACTATGTGAAGATTTTTCACTAAAAACATATTTCATTCAAAAATAAAAAGACCGAAGTCTTTTTATGGGTTAAATTATAAATTATGCTCTGGATACGTATGTACCATCGTTTGTGTTAACGATGATTTTTTCGCCTGTTTCGATAAACATAGGTACTTTAACTAAGTAACCAGATGCTAAATAAGCATCCTTCATTGCATTTGTTTTCGTATCACCTTTAACGCCTGGCACTGTTTCTTTAACTTCTAATACTAATTTTTCCGGTAAGTTAACACCAATAATCTCAGTACCATAGAAGTTAATTTCAACTTCTAAACTTTCGTATAAGAAGTTTAACTCATACTCAATTTGAGATTTGTCAACTTCAATTTGCTCATATGTTTCCATGTTCATGAACACGTGCATGTCACCTGAGACATATAAATATTGCATTTTAATGCGGTCAATAATTGCACGACCAACTTTATCACCAGACTTAAATGTAATTTCTTGGATATTTTTTGTACGTAGGTTTCTTAATCTTGTATTAATGAGTGCGCCACTACGTGCAGTCTTAGAATGTAAAAAATCTAAGATAACGTAAATTTGACCATCAACTTCAATTGTTAAACCTGTTTTAAAATCACTTGTAGATACCATTTTATTATTCTCCTTTGTAAAACCTTATATAGTTTACTAAAATTATGACAATTTTTCAAGTATATAAGTAACTGCTTCGATATAAGACTGCTCTTTTTTACCATAAATTGAGTGATTTACCACATCTTTGATGTAATTTACTTGTCTAAATGCTTCACGTTCGTAGATATTGGATAAATGCACTTCAACTTTTAGTACTTGAATTGTATCTAAAGCATCACGTAAAGCAATAGATGTATGTGTCAATGCACCTGGATTAATGATGAGGGCATCAAACTTTGCTGTTTGCAGAAAATCAATTAGAAAACCTTCATGATTGCTTTGATAAAAAATGAAATCTACATGATGAAATTGATCATCAATCATTTCATTAATTTTATCTAAAGTGAAAGCCCCATAATGGTTTACATCTCTTTTACCTAACATATTTAAATTTGGTCCATTAACGATTGCTATTGTCATTTCATTCTCCAATCATGAACAATTTTTACCATATCAGCTACTGCTTTATCCAATGAATCATTATTCGCAACAATACGATCAGCAAATCCTTGGTATTTTAAAAATCTTAAATCATATAACGCTTCTAAACTGTTATCTTTTAATAGCGGACGTTCATAACTATTTTCTAATCGCTTTTTAATTGTTTCAATGGGTGTATTGATATATATGACTAAACCTTTCATGTAAGATTTATTAATCTTTTCCATGACGATGCCACCACCTGTTGAAATCACTGCATTTTGATTCATAACTTCTTTTAATGCCTCAGTTTCTACTTCACGAAATTTTTCCACTCCATAAAAAGCAAAGATTTCATCAATAAATAACATTTGCTTTTGTTCAATATATTGATCTAGGTCAATATAAGGCATATCTAATGCAGTTGCAAGTTTTTGACCTAGTGTTGTTTTACCACTACCAGGCATACCGATTAAATAAATGTTCATGATTTATTTACTCCTAGAAAGACGTTTAGATCTTCAATAATATTTTTTTTCAGGTTTGAGTTTAATGCATCATAAACATGGGGTTGCATCTGATTGATAAACCATGTCTTTTGTCTTTTAGCAAACCGCATGGTAGATGTAATAATCTTATCTTTAGCTTCATCTAAGGTAAATGTACCATTTAAATAAGCTTGAATCTCACGGTAACCAATAATATTTAGTTCATAAGACATTAAGTTTTTAGTTTCCTCAATAAACCCTTTTTCTATCATCTGTTCAAGTCTTAGTGCTAAACGTACTTTCAACATAGCACGATCAATATCTAAGTAAATAAGAAATATATCATATAGTGGTTCATTCTTTTTGTTTTTTTCACTACGTTTTTGACCAGACATTAAGACTCTATAAGCCGATTGAATTCTGCGCTGATTGTTAAAATCAATGGCAGCATCCGGATCATTTTTTTTAAGTGCTTCAACCATTTCATTAATCGGTGGATACGTAACATCATTTTGAGTTTCAAATTCATAGTCATATAATGCAGATTTAATGTATAATCCACTACCACCTACAATCAGTGGTTGTTTAATATCTTTAATCAATCCTCTAACATCTTGTTGAAAATTATACACAGTATATGTTTGATCAAGTGGTACACAACTTATTAAATGGTGAGGGATACCGTGCATCTCATCTTTAGTAATTTTTGCAGATCCGATATCTAACTGTTGATATATGCTTACACTATCACCGTTAATAATTTCAGCACCAAAATGTCTTGCAATATCAATCGATAGTTTGGTCTTACCACTACCCGTAGGTCCTACAATGCATATAACCTTTTTCATACGATACGTTTAAACATCTTTTCTATATCATAATTAGAAAGTTTAATTAATACTGGGCGACCATGGGGACATGTATACGGGTTCATACATTGTCTCAAATCATTTTCTAATTTTTTAATTTCTGCAATGGATAATTGTTGATTAGCCTTTATTGCACCTTTACATGCAATATCTTTAGCTAGTTGATTTCTTAGGTTTTTTAAATCAACTTTACCATCTTTATTTAGTTGATCGATTAATGACAGTACTGCGGTATCTAACTCTTGATCTCGCAACCAAGTTGGATGTTTGATTAACGTTATACCATTAAATTCAAAACCAATTTCAGATAATAATGAATGATGTTGATTTAATACCTTTGCATCCTGCTTTGTTATAAATAAGTCTTTAGGTACGATTAACTCATAATAATCACCTGAAAGTTTACCGACTTTATTTTCATAATATTCATATCTAATACGTTCTGCGGCAGCATGTTGGTCCATCAAGAATAAGCCTGTTTCATTTTGATAAAGTAAATATGTACCTGATAATGTACCAATGTATTCAAAAAACGGCAGTTTTTCAATAGCATCTGCTTTATCGTATACTTCTTTTTCTTCATTAAACGACTGATTTGATGGAATATCATCATTTTTTGCTAGTTCAAAAATGTCGATAATGGTTGGCTTAAACAAGTCCTTACGAACTTCAGAAATAGTTTCTCTAATAGGCATTAAACCGGATTCTAAAGTGTTTCTAATCAAAGGTGCAAGTTGGTAGGCAAACATACGTTCATTGGCTAGTTTTGCTTCCATTTTTTGAGGATGTACATTAACATCCACTAAACTTGGGTCAAGCGTTAAATAAAGTAGTACAAGTGGGTATTTATTGGTCATTAAAAACGTTTGATAACCTTCAATAATACTTTGACTAATAACATAGTTTTTAATGTATCTTTGATTAATAAATATATTGATATCATTTCGTTTAGAACGGACAAATTTCGGATCCATTAAATACGCATCAACTTTAATTTTACCTAAGTATGTATGTAACGTCTTCATACCTAACGTGATGTTTTTACCGTAGATTGCTTCAATTAGTTGAGGCATTTGCCCATTACCTAGGGTGGATTTCATTAATTTATTATCCATGAATAATTTAAAACTAATATTCGGATGTGAAAGTGCTAACTTATCAAATATTTCATGCACTGCGTTTTTTTCAGCATACTCTGACTTCATGTATTTAAAACGTGCTGGTGTATTATAAAACAGTTCCTTGACTATAATTTTAGTACCTTGATTTAATACAGCCACACCTTCATCTACTACTTTTGAATCCATTAACTTTAAAAAGTAACCATCACTATCTTTGGTTCTAGACATAATCTCAATTTTAGAAACAGATAAAATAGATGGTAAAGCCTCACCTCTAAAACCAAGTGAACGAATATCATTTAAATCAGCTAATTTAAATATTTTAGAGGTTGCATGTCTTAAAAATGCTTTATGTAAGTTTTCTTTTGACATGCCAAAACCATCATCGGTTACGATGATTGACTCTAACCCCATATTATTCACTTCGATTGTTATGTTTTTGGCTTCTGCATCAATTGCATTTTCAACCAGTTCTTTGACGACTGAGGCTGGTCTTTCAACTACCTCACCGGCTGCAATTGTATTGGCAAGCGCCATATCCATAATGGCGATATTCTTCATAGCTTATTCCTTATTTTTATCTTTGGATAATGTTTGTAGATACTTTAATTTAATCAGTGCATCTAGTGGTGTCATTTGATCAATGTTTACATCGTTTAGTTGATTTAGAATATCTTGAACAGATTTTGGAATGATTGTACCAAGTTCAACTTTTTCCTCAAACATAAATAAATTATGATCTATATCCTTACCATCTTTTTCTAATTTCTTAAGTAATACCTTTGCGCGTTTAATCACTGCATCTGGTAAGTGTGCAAGTGCTGCAACTTGAATACCGTAAGATTTATCTGAAGAACCTAGTTCAACTTGATGTAAAAATACCATATGATCTTTTTGTTCAATAGCTTTAACATGTAGATTTGTTACCAGTTCGTATTTTTCAGATAATTTAGTTAGTTCGTGGTAATGTGTTGAGAAAATCATTTGTGCCTTAATTTGTGTATGAACATACTCAATCATTGCTTGTGCAAGAGCTAAACCATCATACGTTGCAGTCCCTCGACCAATTTCATCAAATAAGATTAATGAATTTTGGGTTGCGTAGGTTAATGCATCATTTGCTTCAACCATCTCAACCATAAATGTTGATTTACCACCAGAAATGTCATCACTTGAACCAATACGTGTATATATTGCATCATAAATTGGAAGATTTGCACTAGAGGCAGGTATAAACATACCGGTTTGTGCCATCACAACAATAACAGCAAACATGCGCATATATGTAGATTTACCACTCATGTTCGGTCCTGTTAAAATAAAGATTTCATCTGGGCGTAACTGTATATGATTTTTAATAAATTCAACATGTTGTTCAACAACTGGATGACGGCCACTTGAAATCTCAACGATTCGGTTTTGGTTCAATTTTGGCCTAATGTACTGATAGGTTTCTGCTACCTTAGATAAACTGATGTATTTATCAATAGATGCTAGTATTTGACTTAATGTTTGTAAATCATAGGTATATGATTTCGCTTCATCTTTTATTTTAACAAATAGTTCATATTCTAACTTATCTGCACGGTCTTTAGCTGATAATATTTTACTTTCTGCAACCTTAAGTGCTTCTGTAATATAGCGTTCACCGTTTGCTAATGTTTGCTTACGAATATATCCAAAATCATCTTGAATCAGATTCATATTACCTTTAGATACTTCGATAAAGTAGCCAAAGACTCGGTTATAACCAACTTTTAGGTTTTTAATACCTGTTTTTTCTTTTTCTTCTGCTTCAAACTTTTCAAGCCAAGCATCACCATTTTTTGCAATATCACGTAACTCATCCAAATCACTATCATAGCCATCTTGAATAATATTACCTTCTTTAACTGAAAGTGGTGGTTCATCTACTAGTGCATGATTAAGTAACTCATATAACTTATCAAATGTTTGAATTTCATTGTTAAATGCATCAATAAGCGGATGATCATATGTCTCAAGTGTTGTTTTAATACTAGGAATTAATGCCAGTGTCAACTTTAACTGCACCAAATCTCTTGCATGTGTTTGATTACTTGAAATACGACCAACTAAACGATTTAAATCATATACTTGTTCAAGTATGGATTCTAACCGAGTTCTTGGCTCAAACTTTGTAAAAGCTTCAATTAAATCATAACGTTTTTCTAATAATGCTTTATCTTTTAATGGATGTGTGAGTTCATATCTTAACAATCTAGAACCCATTGCAGTTTTAGTTTTATCAATCCAATGAATCAATGTAGATTTTATATTACCTGTTAGTGATGCTGTTAACTCTAAATGTTCAAGCACTTGATGGTCCAAACGCATAAACTGATCAACGACGATGTGTTTAAAAGACATCATATGTGAAAGTTCTAACTTAGATTCATTTTCTAAGTAGTTAACCAACAACGATGCAGCTTCTTTTTGAACCTTTTCTTTTAAATTTTTTACCATACCATGGTTTAAAACTTCTTGATTACTATATATGGAGATTAGAATATTTTGTTCATTAAAATAATTAATTAAGTATTGGTCGGATTTATTTGTTAAAACAACTTCTTTAAGTTTAAGATTTTGAATTTCATCAATAAGGGCTTGTTGACTTAAACCACTTAAAATAAATGTATCACCAGTTGAAATATCAGCATAACTTAATATATAACCAAACTCTGATAGTGTGACTGAACCGATAAAGTTATATTCATTGGATGCCAATATATCATTATCAATAATCATACCTGGCGTGATGAGTTGTACAACTTCACGCTCAACTAAACCTTTGCCTGGTTCAGATGTTTGTTCAACAATTGCTACCTTAAAGCCTTTAGTAATCAATTTTTGAATATAGACTTTAGCAGCATGATGTGGCACTCCACACATTGGAACTGTATGTCCTGCTTCTTTTTTTGTTAATGCAATTTCTAATATCTTAGATGCAACAAGTGCATCATCAAAAAACATTTCATAGAAATCACCAAGTCTAAAAAAGACTATCGCATCCGCGTAGTCTTCTTTAATTTTTAAATATTGTTGCATCATAGGTGTGTATTTAATATTATCTGCCATTGCAAACGTCCTCTAAACTAAATCAAATTATGCAAGATGATGTGCAGATCCAAATAATGGAATGATAACTTCATCTCTTAATAGTGCACCGATAAACTCGATATTTTCATAACCATATGTAAAGTCTAAGCGCCATACTGCATAAAGTGCAGCAAAGATTAATAATACGATGAGAAGGAACATCACAATTAATCCGAAGAATGATTGGATAAATCCACGTTTCTTAGCTTTCTTTGACGGTTTACTAATCTTTTCGATTGCATCAACGATTTTATCTACATCACTTTGAGTACCTAGATTTGCTTTTTTACTGTCTTCTTTATCTTTACTTGAGGCAAAAATTAATAGACCTGTTATCACAACACCAG
>CAZRKJ010000034.1:0-12541 GCA_964600775.1 uncultured Acholeplasma sp. | reverse complement strand
ATAAAGTATAAAATCTGCCAAATCGGCAGATTTTTTTATTCATTAGTGTGGCCAGAATGTCATACCATCTGGCAATGTAGTATTTATTTTTATACGTGAACTACCTGATACCTTATCATCTTTTGGTACGAGCGTAATATATAGTTTAGCATAGCCATCATTTCTAAATAGCGTAGGTACAGAATACTTATCAAAATCACTTTCATATTTAATGGATTGAACTTCTCTTAAAAAGTGATCCATAAAGAAAATATCATAATATGCACTATCAAACTCAATATATAAGATATTTTGGTTTCCAAATTGTGCTCCATCTAATTTTAACATTTTGACTTGATTTGTCTCTGTTAAGGGATAATTTTGATTTACAGGTACAGGTGTAGGTGTTTTTGTTATCAGTTGTACAGTCTTTGTAACATCCGAGTTATTGTATAGATATAACATGGGTTGCATCCACACAAAACGTGCATTTGGTATCCCTGTAGAATCAAAGATAGGATATGTTGGCAAAATAAATATATTAGGATCATAATTACTTAATATAATAAAAGCTTCATCTACAATCGGTGATACAAATTCAAAGGGGTTATTTGTTCTAGGAAGTAAACTAAGTAATGCATTACTTGCAACCTTATTAGGTGCAAGTATAAACTCTATTTCTACCATTGGATTATAATATATCGTAAATATGTAATGCTCAAATGCTTCAAAATAAAATCCAACTGTTTGATTAGGTCCAAAACTTGTTACGACATCCCTATGCATAATATCAACAGAAACCTCTGCTAAGTTCATATATTCACTAAAAACAATTTCATGATACCCACCACTTGCAATTGTTAAATGTAGCCTAATCTCTCCTAATGCATTTGTGCGACCAACAACTTGACCTCCAGAATAAAGATCATTTGATATTTGTGTATATTCATTATCAACATAGTAATTAATAGGGTTGCTATATTTTGACCCTCTCACAAGAAAATTATTTGATTCTGCAACAACCAATATCCTTGTATAGCCATATTTAGTTGGAACAAATTCAAAATTTGTATCTGTTGTTATAAAAGAATCCTCATCAATGTATACACGATAATAATCAGCATGATCAATTGCATCCCAATAAACTTGATTATCTTGTATCTCAATTATCGGTGTATAAAGTGGTGGTATCAGATGTATTAAAAAAGTGATTGAAAAGAATGATGTAAACAATGCTAAAACTGTAGAAACTACAATGAATGTTGTACGAATAAATGTGTGATACGGATTGAAGTTTAAACCTTCTTCTATTGATTTTGCATATAGTTTAAAGTTTAAAAACTCACTTGGAATATCTAATTGATTAGATTCTAGATTATAAAACATTTCATATAAATCCTGCATCGCTGATTTATATGCAAGATCCCTTTTTATGCCTTTATTAATATTTTTAACAATCTGTTTATATGTATATTGGTATGCACCGGTTAATTTATTATTCATGATTCTTCCCCTAATAATTTTTGTGCAACATCTTTAAATTGTTGCCAGTAATTTTTGATTGCCTCTAACTCTTTTAAACCTAATGATGTAATACTATATTTCTTAATCTTTGGACCACTTGGATTATAAAATTGCTCGCTAGAAACTAATTTATCTTTTTCCATGCGTAGCATTAAAGGATAAATTGTACCTTCTGATATCTCTAAACTCGATCGGTCTTTAATATATTTAATTATTTCAATACTTGATAAAGCTTGTCTACTTAAGGTTTCTAAAATGAACCCTTCAATAAACCCTTTAATCATTTGTGTATGGACCATAGATTTTAGTTCCTTGCATTACAATATACTGAAATTATATAGCATATTATATTAACTGTCAATCAAAATCATAAAGAAAAAACATATGCGGTTGCATATGAATTTTTAAATAATATTTATTATTTATTTTAATCTCTTGCCAGTTTCATCAAACACAAGCACATGAACTTGTTTTGTTAAAACGGTATTAGCGTCAATCCCAATAAAGTTTTTCATTTCAAAGATATCATTACTATCAATACCGAGTTCATAATAGTTCATGGCTTTAGCATGGGCATGGCCAAAGACATAATAGTTATCTTTCGTATCAAAATGCTTTAAAAAATAAGGTGTGGAAGCAAAATTATATATATACCAGCCACTTACATTACTATAAGCATAACCTGCATGGGTAAATATATATTTACCTAAACTATAACTATCTAACATACTTTCTAATAACTCGGTAAGTTTAGGAAATCTTTGGTTTATAGAATCACGCATTAAAGGTATTGTTGTGGCATCTTTACTTGCAAACTCAACTAACGTATTACCAAATCCATTTTTCTTAATATTAAAGATACCATCAGATGTACCCTTTAAGAAATCTAGTAAGAAATCATCATGATTACCCCGAATCATGATGATACGGTTTAGTTTATGAAAGTGCATGATATATCCTAATACTTGTAAGTTTTCTATGCCACGGTCAAAGTGATCGCCTAAAGATAGTAGTATGTGATCTGGATTATCCATATCAAAACCAGCATCATCTAATGCTTTAACTAAAGGTCTTAAATTACCATGAATATCGGAAAAGACAAAATACTTTTTCAAACAACAATCACCTCTTGTATATATTCTATCATTTTACAATGTACAAACACTTATAAATAACATTTATAGTTTATAATAGATATATCACATCATAAGGAATTAGGTATATTGATATGGACAATTTAAAACGCACAAGTTTATATGAAAAACATGTGGCTTTAGGTGCTCATTTAATTGATTTTGGTGGCTTTCATATGCCGCTTTATTATACATCTATAGCAAATGAACATCACTTGGTAAGAAAACAAGTTGGGATGTTTGATGTATCACACATGGGACAGATTGTTATTCAAGGTAAGGATGCATTAAAATTTACTAATTATGTTTTAACCGCATCTATTGAGGTTTCTAATAAAATGCAATATGCACTTTTATTAAATGAACACGGTGGTATTTTAGATGATTTAATGGTCTATCCATTTAGCAGTGATCAAATATTGTTGGTTGTTAATGCCTCTAATATCGAAAAAGATTATCAACACATATTAAGTTTAATTAGAGGTTATGATGCTCAATTAAGAGACTTAAGTTCAGACTTTAATTGTATTGCAATACAAGGACCTGAAAGTTTTGATAAACTATCACAAATCTTTGATAGCTTACCAAAACATTCATCAGAATTTATCTTCTTGCATAATCAAAATGGTCCATTACTCATTTCTAGGTCTGGATATACTGGTGAAGATGGTTTTGAAGTTTATGTGCATGATGCATATGCAAACCAAATTTGGGATAAACTATATACCTTAGGTGTGCACCCAATAGGACTTGGTGCTAGAGACACTTTAAGGTTTGAAGCAGCTATGCCACTTTACGGTAATGAAATGAATGAAACAATAAACCCTATAGAAGCAGGACTAACCTTTGGTGTCGATTTTAATAAAACCGATTTTATCGGTAAAACGGCCTTACTAAAGTATAAAGACAACCCATTAAGAAAGAGTATAGGTTTTGAACCTGTAGAAAAAAATATAGCTAGATCTGGCTATGAAGTCTATAAGGATGAACAACTTATTGGTTATGTTACAACTGGCTATTTATCACCTACAACCAATCAACCATTAGGGTTTGCATTAATTGATATAAACTATGCAAAATTGGGTACAATCATAGATATTAAGATTAGAAATAAATTTGTACCAGCAGTTGTAAGAAATAAAAAATTTATAAATAAAAATAACAAAGTATAAAGGAGAATTTATAACATGAACAAAAATGACGTATTATATTTAGACACACACGAATGGGCATTCATCGAAGGTAATAAAGCAAAGGTTGGTATTTCTTCTTATGCTGCAATGCATTTAGGCGATATCGTATTCTTTGATTTACCAAGTGTTGGTCAATCATTTAAAAAAGGTGATGTCTTTGCAGCAGTTGAATCTGTAAAGAGTGCTTCTGACCTTTATATGCCATTAACAGGTAAGGTAATATCTGTTAATGAAGCTTTAAGTGGTGAACCACAACTTGTAAATGAAGATCCATTTAGTAATTTTATTATTGAAATTGAAATTGCTAATTCAAGTGAAGTTAGTGAATTATTAAGTGTTGATCAATACGAAGCGACACTTTAGGCGCATCTTATGCACAAATACTTACCACATACAAAAAATGATTTAGAACACATGTTAAACAAAATCGGTATTGATAATATCGATAGTTTAACATCCTATATTCCTAAATCACTTAGATATACTAAGCCTTATGGTATTCCAAATCAACTATCTGATTTGGAGTTAACTAAGGTCTTACAAAACTTATCAAACAAAAACAAACCTCTAACTATTTTTAGAGGTTTTGGTGCATATGATGTATATACACCTTCAATTGTAAAAACATTGACTTCACGTCAAGAGTTTTTAACATCCTATACACCTTATCAACCAGAGGTTAGTCAAGGAACCCTCCAATACATTTTTGAATTTCAATCCATGATATGTGAAATTACTGGTATGGATATTTCAAATGCGAGTATGTATGATGGACCTACTGCTACTGCTGAGGCTATGTTTATGGCTTTAGCAGAAACTAAAAAACAAAAGGTGTTAATTTCTCAAACAGTAAATCCACGTACAGTTGAAATCATAAAAACTTATGGAAAATACAGAAATGTTGAATTTGTAGAAATTCCTTCAAATCACGGTATCACTGACTTTTCTGAACTTGAACTACTTTTAGATGATGCTGCTGCAGTCATCTTACAAAACCCAAATAAGTATGGTCATATTGAAAACTTAGATGGTGTTGCCCCTATGATTCATAATAAAAATGCATTATTTATTCTAAATCAAAATCCACAAAGCTTAGCTTTACTAAAAACACCAGCTGAATATGGTGC
Source organism: uncultured Acholeplasma sp. (assembly GCA_964600775.1). GTDB lineage: Bacteria > Bacillota_I > Bacilli_A > Acholeplasmatales > Acholeplasmataceae > Acholeplasma. Next base: position 7,585 of record CAZRKJ010000034.1, on the reverse strand, counting down.
GGATATTGTTACAGGTGATTTACAAAGTTTTGGTATACCACTATCATTTGGTGGTGCATATGCAGGGTATTTAGCTACTACAAAAGCACTCATTCGTAAAATGCCTGGGCGTATATGTGGTGTTACAACAGATGTGGATGGTAAACGTGCATTTGTTTTAACCCTTCAAGCACGTGAGCAACATATCCGTCGTGCAAAAGCAAACTCTAATATATGTTCAAATCAATCCTTGATGGCACTAAGTGTTGCAATTTATTTATCTAGTCTTGGTAAGCAAGGCTTTGTCGATATCGCAAACCTATCGCTTCAAGGTGCATATTATTTAAAACATGAACTCTTAAAAACCAAACATTTTGAAGATATCTTTAAACAGACACACTACAATGAGTTCACCTTAAAATTTAATGGTGATCCATTAGAACTAGATAATTATTTGGTTCAAAATGGCTTCTTAGGGCCGGTGCACTTAGGTGCTGGGTTACTTACTTTTGCTGTAACAGAAAAACGATCTAAAGCAGAAATTGATCAATTTGTGAAAGTTGTAGGTGCCTTCAAATGAGATATTACGATAAATTAATATTTGAAATATCAAAAAAAGGACGCATTGGTCATAACCTACCTGCAAATGAATTTAGTAGTGTAAAACTACCTAAAGAACTTCTTCGAGAAAAGCCGGCTGAATTGCCAGAAGTATCTGAGTTAGATGTTGTACGTCACTATACCAATGTATCATTAAAGAACTTTGGTGTTGAAACTGGTTTTTATCCACTTGGGTCTTGTACAATGAAATACAATCCTAAAATTAATGATGAACTTGCAACCTTACCAGGCTTTGCAGGTATCCATCCACTTCAACCAAATAATATCGCACAAGGCTTTTTAGAAATATATTATGAACTTGCAACCTATATTTCAAAAATAACAGGTATGGATGCTTACTCATTAAATACTTATGCTGGTGCTCAAGGTGAGCTTGCTGGTTTAATGATCATAAAGAAATATCACCAAGATAAAGGTGATATGAAACGTACAAAAATTATTGTACCCGATAGTGCACACGGAACCAATCCAGCATCTGCTGCTGTTGCAGGCTTTGATGTTGTTGAAGTTAAATCCAATTTAGATGGTACGATTAATCTTGAGTCTTTAAAATCAGTATTAGATGATACTGTTGCAGGTTTAATGTTAACCAATCCAAATACTGTAGGTATGTTTGAAAAAGATATTTTAGAAGTATCTACATTAATTCATGATTGTGGTGGCTTACTTTACTATGATGGCGCAAATCTAAATGCTTTATTAGGTATTGCACGTCCAGGAGATATGGGTTTTGACATCACACACTTAAACTTACATAAAACCTTCTCAACACCTCATGGTGGTGGTGGACCAGGTTCTGGTCCAGTTGGTGTTAAAGACTTCTTAAAAGACTATTTACCTGGTCCTGTTGTATATATAACAGACCAAGGTTATCATTTTGAGACCCCAAAGGAAACAATTGGTGCATTATCTGCATTTTATGGTAATGCTTCTGTCTACTTAAGAGCGTATGTATATATTCGTACCATGGGTGAGGAAAATATTTCAAAAGTTGGACCGCTTGCAACCTTAAATGCAAACTATATTAAAGAAAGTTTAAAACATGTGTTTAAATTACCAATTAAGGCACATGCTATGCATGAATTTGTCTTTGACGGCTTAGCTGATCAATCAACCGGTATTAAAACACTTGATATTGCAAAACGTCTACTGGATTACGGCATTCATGCCCCAACAATCTATTTTCCATTAACTTTTAGTCAATCACTCATGATTGAACCAACTGAAGTTGAGAGTTTAGAAACATTAGATCACTTTATTGAAACGATGGAAATCATCGCACAAGATGCAATCACCAAACCAGAATTTATTAAAAATGCACCACATCATACAGTAGTTAGACGATTAGATGAGGCTAAGGCTGCTAGAAATCCAATAGTTAAATTTAAAGATTTAACGACCTTATAATATAGATAAAACCGAGTACGGGGAAACGACTCGGTTTTATTTTAGGCTGATAGTGCACAGCCTAAGATTTTTCATGCCTTAAAAGTATAAAGTACTTTTATGGGCGGCTATTTTGTTGACGATTTCTAAGTGATAGGATGAAATCTCTGATCTGTAATCTTAGCGTTTTTGATTGTTCTACAAATGCATCTCTTAAAACTTCTAATTCTGCTTTAAATGCTAATCTTAGTGTCTCATGTTCATCTAATAAAACTACAAGTTCTGCTTCTAGCTCAGCACGTAGTGTTTCATCTGTGGTTGCCTCAATTTCATCCTCTAATGCTTCAATTTCTAACATCAAAGCTTCAAGTTGTGGTTGATATGTTGCAATAAGTTCTGCTCTGGCAGCTAAAAACGCTTCTTTAAGTGTAATAATAATATCTCTTTGATTTTCAAACTGTGCTTTGATGATTGCTTGAAGTTCACTTACTTCCATTTCAAGAGCAACCTCTAAAGTTAGACTATCATCCATAAATACTGCTTTTTGAGCAAGGAACAGGAAGCCTGGTGTTACACCGTAGCTGCGTGCTTCTAATACAAATGCAGGTAAATAGTTTTCTTCTGTTTTATCTCTTGCACCACCATTAACTGCACGGTCATTAAATCTTTGCTCGATTTGATCTTTAATGCGGTCTCTAATCATTTCACCAATTTGATTATTATTTGAGATTGCTGATACCTCTACTAAAGTTTCTTCACTGTCTACATCGATAAAGCCTAGTTCGATTGCTGTATCAATGATTAATTGCATAGCAACATCAAGTTTTAATCCAATTAGATTGAGTTCTCCTAATAAGACCTCACCATCTTCATTTAACGCATTTGCATATATAACACGTTCCCTAGGTGTAACGATTAATTCTACACTTGGATTAATATCCAAAGTTACATATGTATCTGCTGCAGCTGTTTTAGGCATAAAGATGATTACTGCAGTAAATACTAAGGCAATAAATAATATACTCATTGTTTTTTTCATAAAAATTCCTCCTTTGTACTTAATATACAAACGAGGAATTGATTTTATTGGTATTTTTTTAATTTTTATCGATTATTACCAAAAAGATTTCTAATTTTAATAATAATATATGGTCTGCCATTGTCTGGTCTAATTTGTACAACATAATTATAATCACCTTGTCGACCAACAACGCGAACGATCATTAACCCTTTTTCAGTCAATCCATTATTAAGTTCATACTGTATACGTAAGACACGATTATTTGATTCAACGGATAATTCAAATATATAGGTTGCTTCAATTTCATCATTTAAGAATGTAATTTCAACAATTTTGTTGTCTTCATTATCTTCAATGATTAATTCAACTTCATCAACAGTTACTTCATCTTTAGTTATAACAATATGAAAGTGGTGTTTACCATCTATAAATGTATAGGTCGTATCTACGTAGTTTTCAGTATTTCTTTGTGTGCGGATGTTTAATGTGTTATCAGTATCTACATGTCCTTCACCCGTAAACAAGTAACTATTTGTACCTACTGTAATTGTACCCATGAGTTGGTATAGGTTTGACTCTTCTATGTCTACTTGATTAAAATCTAATCTATATAAAATATCTCTACCTGAAAAGTCTCTTGATCTAAAACGCATCAGTTGTCCAAACTGTCCTTGTCCAACTTCATCTTCTCTATTAAAGTTTTTAGGGCTTGCAAATAACTGTTCCATCATCTCAAAATATTTGGTTAATCTATTTAATTGTCCATCTATTTTTACAGATGTTTCTAAATTAAATAGATTAGGTATATCAACTAAATTATTTGAAGTATTTGTTTCATAGTCATGTTCTAATAAGGTGGTGGTTGAAATTGTTGAAAAGATGAGGACATCTTCCATAGTTTCAATTCCAGGTCCTTGATCAATGATTTCATTATCAGGGCGTATAAGTACAAGTGTGAATACAACAACTAATATAACTGCAAAAATACTTGAAAAAATAAGTCTTGGTTCAAATGTAAAACGTTTAGGTTTTGGTTCTACTTTGACTGCGTCTAAATTTACGCGTGCTAAAATTTCAGTAGATTGATCTTTAATCTCGACTTGGTTTGCTTTTTCTTTGATTAAGTTGATTAAGTCTTTTTTGTTCATAAAACATCACCTACTTTATCTTTTAACTTTTTGATTGCTTTATTATAGATCCATAAGACTGTACCTAATGGTTTACCTAATATTTTTGCAATCTCTCTAAATTTTAAGTCATTCACTATATGTAGTGTAACAACTTCTTTTTCTACATCATCTAGTAATGATAATATTTTAAATATATCATCTGAGGGTGTATCTTCAACTTCTGCTGGAATGTTTGCTAAAAGTTCATCTGATTTTGTAATTCTTTTTTCTCTGTTGTAGTAATTGATTGCTAAGTTTCTTGCAATCATGGATAAGTACGCATAAGGATTTGAACCACTTTTATACTGATCAATCTTTTCTAAGAATTTTATATATGTATCTTGCATTAGGTCTTCTGCTTGATCTTTATTTTTTACAATATTTATGATGGCATAAAAAACCTGATTTTTCGTCAAGTCATAGAAAGTATCAAATGATGTATAGTCTTTTGTTCTAAAAGCTTCTATGATTTTATGAATTTGATCCATATTTTCCCTCGCACCTAATATACAAATGAATGTCTAATTTTATTGGTATATATTTATTTTACAGGTATTTTATTAATAAAATGGATAGTTACTTATATAATCTTTTTATATAATCTACGTAACTATCCTTATAAAACTTATGATTTTATGTTTAAAATCTCTTTAATTTCATTTAATACAAATGCTCTATCTTCTAAATTGTGGATGACATTATACTTATCTGTATCCAAAATATAAACCTTAGAATGGTTATAATGATTTTCTAGCCACCAATCATATTTGTCCCATAAAAGTTTATAGTAATCTCTTAAGGCATCGTCTAGTTCAAATGCACGACCTCTATTTTTAATGCGTTCTATAACCGATTCAAAAGAACCTTTTAAATAAATCATTAGATCTGGTGCTTTTTTGGGTAGTTCTTTAATTTCTGTCATCATATTGTTTAATAGTTCTGTATAAATATTGAACTCTAAATCATTCATACGACCAAGATCATAATTTGTTTTAGCAAAATACCAATCCTCATAAATTGAGCGATCTGCAATAGAGATGCCATGTACTGAATGGCTTGCTGCATCCTTCAAAGCTTTATACCTGGAGTTTAAAAACCAAAGTTGCAGTAAGAAAGGATAGCGCTTTGCTTCAGTATCTGCAGCAGTTGCCGTATAGTATAGCGGTAATATTGGATTATCATCTACACTTTCATAATACATCTTAGCACCAAGTGCTTCACTTAAAACATCACCAACAGATGTTTTTCCTAGACCAATCATTCCACCAATTACAATTAACATTTCATCACGTCCTTCATATACTATTTTAAGTTGTTTATTGCATATGTCAACCATGAAAACAGGTTAAACTTATTTCATTTATGCATTTATGAGACAGATTATAAAAAGCGTACCCTTAAAAGTGGGTACGCTCTATAAGATTGATGTTATAAATCTTTTAATAATTTTAGTTCATCTATCGCTATGCTTTGAATAAAATCATGTATTTTTTTTACATGACTTAAACTCAAATCAATAAAATCTGATGTATCACAGACATTGTCACCATTTTTCATAATATAACCAAATAAGTTTCTGTATGCTCCAATTTTTCCAACATAATCAGGGAAAATCAATCGGAATCTTGTTTCAATATGATTTTCTATTACAAATTGTTCGTTTTTATAAATCAGTGTAACCTCTATGTTGTCAGTGCTTAATACCTTAAGTGGTGCATTATAAAAAGCTATATGAATTTTTTCAAAGGATTCAATAAAAGTTACTGGTTTCAAATAAAAAACCTCCTTTTGTCACTTATTCAACAATTTCTGCATCCATTGCATCTTTTGGTTTGTTTTGTTTTTTTGCTGGTGCTTCATTTTTAATAAATTTAGCTATGCTTTGTGGCGGGAATAAGATGTTTTGAATAGGAATTAGTAAGAATATAATCCAACCCGGATGCCAGTATCCAAATAAGCCAATAATAATAAATGCTACTAATACCACCAGTGGGAAAGTAATTCTAATTGGTTTTAGTCCAACTAAAAATGGCACAATCGGGATAAGTAAAAATGCTAGCCATGCATAGTCCCAGAACTTATAAACAAAGCCTAAGACAAAGAAAATCATTAAAGCTATCAACGGTGTTGCTGCAACCACACGTCTTTGCCAAGTAAATTTAAACATAATTTAATCTCCTTTTACTTCTTTTAATTTAATGATTAAATAATATAATATTCTTTCAATCATTTGATTCTTATAATATATCATAAATGCATCACTATTGGGATCAATATAATCTATTCGATAAATCATTGTTAGAAAACTTAAATACATTTCCGCTTCTAAATCTTTAAGTAAATCTAGATTGACCTCACATGCTAAAAAGCGCTGACTATGAGTTAAATAGTTTTTATCTACCAAGAAGTTTTTATCTAAATAAAACATAAGTTCAGTAATTAATAGACGTATATCTTGTTCACTTTTAAGTGCTTTTAATTTTTTATGTGTTTCAACAAAAAATTTTAAATGTTTATCATAAGTTGTCATAGTAAGCTATTTTAATCTGTAAATTGGAAAATATCTAACTGACGTCCACCACGGCGCTTATCTTCATCAATACGCTGCCATTTGGAACTTCTACCCTTACCTAACAACTGAATTAATCCCTCATCTTTTAATCTTTTGAGTGTACGATCTATTGTTATTAAGGAAACCGTAGGGTGTAGACGTCTTAAATCTTCTTTAGAAAATATTTCTTTACCATTTCTAATCGTGGCTTCAATATTATCTGACTTATTCATTTTCATTTCAAATGTATACTCTCTTGCATAAGCGTTTACAGACTCATATGCTTCATCTAAGATATCTAAAATAAATTTAGAAAGTAAGTCCGTATTTGGAAAACCTGTAGCATAATAGTAGTTTGCTTGATTATATGCAAGTGTATATTGTTCCATACGTTTAAAGAATAATTCATAGAATGATACATACTTAAATACACTAAAATCTCTTAACAACATTGCATACAAGCCAATGTATGCAATCACTTCATTTTCTGAAGTAAAGAGCTTTGCATACATAAAATCGATGTAGAAGTTACTAAATAGTTGTGTCAATTCGTATTGTTTGGTTTTGTTTTGTTGGTTGTAAATATCGATGATTTTTTCTAGTTCATCTTTTTTTCCATTAGTTTTTTTAGCAGCAAACAATGTGCCATCTTTAAGTTTTTCAGTAGACATAAATTTGATTGGCTCATAATCTTTGGATAACATTTTAGCTAGATTGTCAAATTCATTTGGTAAGAGTTCAAATTCTTTAGGGTGTCTTTGCATAGAAGCTAGCGCATCTTTAATATTCATTAAAAAGCTCTCTGTTTTATTTTTAGCTACCATCTTTTTTTGACTAATGAGTTTAAGTCTTGCATCG
>CAZRKJ010000033.1:0-12969 GCA_964600775.1 uncultured Acholeplasma sp. | reverse complement strand
GTAGATAAACTAAGAAATTTAGGTTATCATGTACAAACAGGGGTCTTTGGGGCACATATGCAAATTGATGCGAATTATGTTGGACCGTTTAATTTGATGTATGAAATCGAGGCTTAACAATGAAAAAAGTTAACTTTAAATTAGTAAATATATTATTACTACTTGTCATTATCATATTAGCTATATTTATATTCCCTAATGTATCAGGTATATTATCGATTGCTTTCAATGCGATATTACCACTAATTATTGCTTTTACAATAGCATATATCCTACACCCACTAATTAAATTATTGCATAAATATAAAATCCCTAGATGGCTGGGTATACTTCTGGTTTATACTGTTGTAACTATATTCTTTGTCTATCTTATTTGGGGCGTTTTAAAGCCTGCTATTGATAGTATTGGTAGCATTACTGTGGATATAGAAAATATCATGATTGAGATTGGTGAAATACTAAATGTAGACACATCGGGTATGTCAGCGTATATTGTTTCTATTGTAGATGATATTATCTTACAATTATCTAACTTCTTTACTGCAACAGGTGGCACTGTCGGTGATGTTTGGAATGTGATTGTAGGTGGTGCAGTAGTGATTGTAGTCGGCATTATATTCTTATTAAATTTTCCAAAACTGCGTATCCAAATTAGAGATTATCTTGCAATTACTGTTAAACCAAAAACATTAGATTATGTGCGTACTTTAGATAAAGAGTTAACACAATATTTAGTTGCAGAAATTATTATTGCAGGTATTCAAGCAATTGAATATGGTGGGTTATTACTCATACTATCGATATTCTTCCCTGAATTCTTAATATTTGTACCGCTCGTTGCAGTTGTTGCGGCTGTATTATCATTAATCCCATATTTTGGTGGCTATTTCTCAATTTTATTTACAGCTATCATTGTAATGACTGTACCAAATGCTGCATATGGTATGATAGGTATTGGTATCTTTACGCTGATATTCCCTCAGCTAGATGCTTATGTGATCAATCCCAAAATATATCAAACCAAACTACGTTTAAATCCAATTTCTACTATTGCATTTGTATTAATTGGTCAAGCCTTCTTTGGTATACTAGGAGCAATTTTATCGGTACCATTCCAGGTAGTATTAGAAGTTACAATGCAATTTTATAAAGATAATATTAAAAAAGGTATTAAAAAGATTAACGAACAACTATAAATGGATTGCTATAGCAATCATAAAATGATAAAATAATTAAGTAATTTAATCGGTTGAAGATAAAGAAAAAGTGATGTAATTAAACTTTAGTAAAAGCGATTGGTTCATTCAGGTGAAAGAACCAAAAAAGTTAAAGTCATGGGACAACTTTTGAAACCAGATCACATTTTGAGGGCCAGTCTATCTGGAACTAAGGTGGCACCGCGAACTTATAATTCGTCCTTAGCATTTTTTAAGGGCGTTTTTTGTTAAAAAGGAGAGTATTTATATGAAACAACCCATAATTTATTTTGAAGATTATTTGTTAAGAGCAATTGAGACAACAGATGGTCGAGATATGTTTGAGTATGGTAAAGACTTAGAAACTGTAAAGTATTTAAGTTGGGGACCATACAGTGATGTTACTGAAGCTTTTTTATCTATTAAAGAGTTTTTCTTAAAACGTCCAGAGCGCGGTTTACCTGTGGGTTATGCAATTGTTGAACTATCTACTGGTAAAATGATTGGAACAATAGATTTTCATACGATTGTTTCCGAGGGTGTTGTTGAAGCTGGCTTTTGTTTAAACAAGGCGTACTGGAATAAAGGCATTATGTCTAAAGCACTGCATAAATTGTTAGAAGTAGGCTTTTATTATTATGGATTTAATAAAATTATTATTGGACATGCAAATCAAAATATTCAAAGTCAACGTGTAATTGAAAAAAACAATTTTGTCTTTGATTATGAAGATGAAACAAAATACTATAATCGTTTTACAGGCTTAAATGAACCTTCTAAATGGTATTACCACACAAAGGAGACGTTTAAAAAATGAATTTTACAAAAGTAAAAGGCACATATGATGTATTACCAAAAGATTCAGAAAATTGGGTAGCACTAGAATCATATGTTAGAAACCTTTTTAATACATATAATTATGGTGAGATTAGAACACCGATTATGGAATACTCTAATGTCATTCACAGAGACACGGAACTATCTGATATGGTTGTTAAAGAAACCTATAATTTTAAGGATAAATCAGATAGAGATTTAACCTTAAGACCAGAAGGTACTGCTGGTGTCATCAGAAGCTTTGTTGAAAATAAACTTTATACACAACCAGGTGTATCAAAACTATTTTATATTGGTCCAAACTTTAGATATGAACGTCCTCAAAAAGGTCGTTTTAGACAGTTTATGCAATTTGGTTGTGAGGTGCTTGGATCAAATGAACCAAGTATAGATGCTGAAGTTATAGAACTAGCATTTGAAACAATTTCAAAGCTAGGTTTAAAACATGTTAGTGTAAAAATCAATAGTTTAGGTGACGATGAATCTAAACAAAATTATAGAGTTGCACTATTAAACTATTTAACACCTATAAAGGATCAGTTATCAAAAGACTCACAAGAGCGATTCGTAAATAATCCATTACGTATTTTAGATTCAAAAGATGCAGGAGATATTGAATTACTTAAAAATGCTCCATTACCACTAGATCACTTAAATACGTATTCAAAAAATCATTTTGATCAAGTACTTGATTTACTCAATGTAATGCAAATACCATATGAAATTGAAAAACGCTTGGTACGTGGTTTAGATTATTATGCACATACAGTTTTTGAAATTCATGCAACCATCCAAGGTTTTGGAGCTCAAAATGCATTAGGTGGGGGTGGTCGTTACCAAAATCTTGTTAAAGAACTTGGTGGACCAGATATGGCAGGTATTGGTTATGCATTTGGCATGGAGCGTTTATTAAGCGCACTTGAAGCAGAAGGAATTGAGATTAAACCATATAAAACATTAGATGTTTATTTTGTTAGTTTTGATGATAACACTAGGAAAAAAGCAATCGAATTACAACACATATTAAGAAGTAACGGAATTGCATCAGATATTGATCATTTAAATAGAGGATTTAAACCACAACTTAAAGAAGCTTTAAGATATCAGGCAAAATTCATAGTAATTATTGGCCAAGATGAATTAGCAAATCAAGTTGTACAATTAAAAAATACAAGTACTGAAACTCAAACACAAGTTTTAATGACAGAACTTGTCGATACATTAAAAGGATTATTAAAAACATGAAAAAATACACACATAACAATAATGAGTTAACTTTATCTAATTTAGGCAATCAAGTCTTTTTAAAGGGATGGGTTTCTAAGGTAAGAAATTTAGGTGGCTTAATCTTTATGGATTTAAGAGACCGTTTTGGTATTACACAACTAGTTGTGAAACCAGACAGTCCACTTTATGAGGTTGCAAGTCAAATACGTTCTGAATACGTCATTGAAGCTAAAGGTGAAGTCATTGAGCGCGAATCAAAGAATTTAAATATGCTAACGGGTTCAATCGAGGTATTAGTTAGTGAACTAACAATACTAAATACTGCAATGACACCACCTATTACAATTACTGAACAAGATAATATTTCAGAAGAAGTTCGATTAAAATATCGTTATTTAGATTTAAGAAAACCAACTTCAAAAAACTACTTAATTACACGCAGCAAAATCACGCAAAGTATTCGTAATACATTATTAACTAACGAATTTTTAGAGTTAGAGACACCATATTTAGTTAAGACAACACCTGAAGGTGCTAAAGAATTTATTGTACCTTCTAGACTTTATCACGGTGAAGGGTATGCACTTGCGCAATCGCCACAAATATTTAAACAACTTTATATGATTTCTGGTTTTGAAAAGTACTTCCAATTTGCACGTTGCTTTAGAGATGAAGATTTAAGAGCGGATCGTCAACTTGAGTTTACTCAAATTGACATTGAAGCATCTTTCATTACGCAAACAGATATTCTTGAGCTTGGTGAGACCATCATGTCAAGATTATTTAGTGAGGTTTTAGGTAAGGAACTTACACTACCAATACCACGCTTAACTTATCAGGTTGCCTTTGATATGTATGGTTCTGATAAACCGGATTTACGTTTTGATTTAAAACTAGAAAACTACACAGAAAAACTAAGTGCATATCAAATACCACTTTTTGAAGGTAAATCAACAATTCGTGGATTTATGATTGAAAACAATGCATTATTTACAAGAAAATACTTTGATAAATTAACCGAAATTGTTAAGAAGAATCATGGGGATGCACTCGCTTATGTTAAACATGAGGCTGGTCAATTATCAGGTTCAGTTTCAAAATTTGTTACAACAGATTTAGTGCCAGAAGGCTTTACATTATTTTTAGTACCAGGTACATATGAAGGTGCTACAAATGCAGCAGGTGCTTTAAGAAAAGAATTAGGTAAAGATTTAAAACTTATTGACGAATCAATGGATGCATTCGTATGGGTTGTTGATTTTCCATTATTTGAGTATAGTGAAGCAGACCAAAGATTATATGCTAAACACCATCCATTTACCTCACCAAAAAATGTTGAGGAATTTAAGACAAACCCTAAAGATATGTTAGCAAATGCATATGACCTTGTATGGAATGGCTATGAAATTGGTGGCGGTTCTATTCGTATCTTTAATCAAGAAGTTCAAAATCAAATGTTTGAAACATTAGGATTTACCCAAGAAGAAATTAAAAATAAGTTTGGATTCTTCATGGATGCTTTAAAATATGGTACACCACCACATGGTGGGATTGCATTTGGTTTAGATCGCATTGTAATGCTTGCAACGAAAACGGATAACATTCGTGATGTGATTGCATTTCCTAAAACGCAATCAGCAAGGGACTTGATGATGGAATCACCAAGTCCAATTGATGAATCTCAAATGATAGAACTTGGACTGAAGGTGATTAAATGAAAAATCTAATATTAGCAGGTGGTTGTTTTTGGGGTGTAGATGCATACTTTAGACAACTAAAAGGTGTAATTGATACAAAATCAGGTTACGCAAATGGTAACAAAGAGAATCCAACATATCGTGAGGTATGTGATGGCATAGCTACACATGCTGAGGCTGTTAAAATTACATATGATCCAAGTATTTTAAGTTTAAATGAACTACTTGACCATTTCTTTAGAATTATTGATCCAACAACATTAAACCGTCAAGGTAACGATGTTGGTGTACAATATCGTTCTGGTATTTACTATGATGACGTAGAAACAAAAGAAACATCATTAAAATACATTGAAAAAGAACAACTAAACTACAAGAAAAAGATTGTGGTTCAAGTTGAACCACTAATAAACTTTTACTTAGCAGAGGATTATCACCAAGATTATTTACAAAAAAATCCTACAGGCTACTGTCACATAGATTTAGGGCTTGCTAAGGAGTCGGAAAAGAAATGAAAAACACAAATTATATTTCCTGGGATCAATACTTCATGGGACTTGCAAAACTTTCTGCATTAAGATCAAAAGATCCGAATACACAAGTAGGTGCATGTATTATAAATCCCGATAGAAGAATTGTTGCAATCGGATATAACGGATTACCAGTAGGCTTATCAGATGATGAAGACTTTTGGCAAAAAAATGCCGATTATTCAAAATCAAAATACGCTTATGTTGTCCATGCTGAGGCAAATGCTATCTTAAATGCAACAACCTCACTAAAAAACTCTACACTTTACGTCACGCTTTTTCCATGTAACGAATGTATGAAGTTACTTGTTCAAGCTGGTGTAAAGGAAATTGTTTATATGTCTGATAAAGATAATGGTAAAGAAAGTCATATTGCATCTACCATTATGATGAAAAAAGCAGGTATTGTTGCACGTCAAATACGATTGGAGCCCATAACACTTGAAACTGACATTTAAGATTAAAACAGTATTTCATAGTTTGATATTTGCATATATCTACCTAATGATAGCACTACTCATTCCTACAAATTTTAGCGTGACTGCTCCAAATCAGTCACGTTCTGCAAATACGATGGTAGTGATAGAAGGCAAAGAACAAACCACTAATCTTAAGACAATGTCTGTTTTAAACATGACTAGAATTTCTGGGTTTGCTCGATTACTTTATGAACTCAATCCACAATTTGATGTGAATCCGTTAAGTATTGTAGAATCCTCATTAACTGGATTTGAAATGCGTTTAAGAGGCAGTATACAAAAAAATGCCTCTTTTGAGCAGTCTTTAATTACAGCTTATACATTAGCAAGTGCAATTAAACCGGAAGTTGAGATTAATTATGAACTTATTGGTATGATTATTGACTTTAGATCACTTGATTATAATGTTTTAAATATTGGAGATATTATCGTAGATATAGATGATATGGGATTCACAGATTATGAGACCATGGGGCTTTACTTTATCAATAATAATAAATTGTTAAAACTTGATGTATTACGTCAAGGAAACATCATTGAAATCATAATCGATAAAACATCAAATGCTGTATTTAGGTTTTACCCGAAATACAACATAATTTCAGCTAGTCCAAATTATAGTTTACCAGGTCTTTCATCAGGTATTACAGGACCATCAGCAGGTATGATGTATACATTAAGTATATATTTTGCATTAATAGATTTTAATCAGATTGATGAACCAATTGCAGGTACTGGTACGATCCGTTACAATAATGAAGTTGGTGCAATTGGTGGTTTGGTTCAAAAAATATATGGTGCACATCGTGAAGGAATTAAATACTTTTTAGTTCCACAAATTCATTATGATGATGTTAAACACTTAGATCATTTGGTAACACTATACCCAGTTTCAACAATAGAATCGGCCATAGAGGTAATTACAAATGAAATATTTGATTAAACTATGGAATCAATCCAAAGTGGTGCGCTATAGATTAGATGATTTAACCACAATAAGGTCCACATTATTTAGTGTTTTAGGTAGTATCGCAACCACTGCATTACTCTTATTACCAATATATTTAATTATTGTTCAGCTATTTATGTTTGTTGAACTTCATTTGTTATTAATTGTATTATTATTTATCATTACAATAGGTGCAGTCTTTATTTATGAATACTTAATGTACTATATTGCTGGCTTAATGGAGCCAAAGATTAAAGCACTAAATACCAAAACTTTAATGATTGTAGAAGGTTCCATTATGAGTGTCATCTTATTGGTGATTGGTATTATATTTGTCATTATATTTTTACAAGGAGCTTAAAATGATTATTTCTTATATCATCATGGCATTGCTAATCATTGTAGATGTCGTATTAAAACAATTATTTTCAAATCTATATCAAGTAGGTGAAGTTGTACCTGTTATAGATAATGTACTTTATTTTGGTTATGTTCAAAATACTGGTGCATCATTTGGTTTATTTCAAGGTCAACAATTCATATTTTTCATAATTACAATAGTAGCACTCATAATTTTTGGATATTTCTTTTCAAAATCTAATTGGCAAACTAAGAAAGTTTATACGATTGCTATGATTTTGTTAATAAGTGGTACTTTAGGGAATGCAATTGATCGGGTACTCTTTGGATTTGTTATTGATTATGTTCAAATGCCATTTTTACCATTTGTTGGCGGCACAATATTTAACTTAGCTGATGTCTTGTTAAATTTTGGTGTTGCATTATTGTTTGTTGATATATTGATACTTGATAGTATTCGACAAAAACGTGAAAAAGAGGTAACAGATGAAGAAACTACAAGTAACTGATACATCTGGTGTGAGATTAGACCACTATTTAGTAGATAAATTAGAATTTAATCGCAGTCAAATTACAAGCCATATAAAATCTGGGCTTGTTTTGGTTAATGGTGTTGTAACAAAACCGGGTCATAAATTGTCATTACATGATGAAATTACCTTAAATTTCGATGATATTGAAAAAAATAACCCATTAGTTCCACAAAAATTAGATTTAAATATTTTGTATGAAGATGACCACATTATGGTCATTGATAAACCAAAAGGATTGGTTGTGCATCCATCTGAAACCTATAAAGAAAAAACGCTAGTTTCTGGTCTATTACATCATACAGATAGTTTATCAAACTTAAATGATGACATTTTAAGACCGGGAATCGTACATCGAATTGATAAGGATACATCTGGTTTATTGCTGGTTGCAAAAACCAATGAAGCACACCAAGTACTTGCCAGTGACTTAAAAAAACATGATATCAAACGTGAATATATAGCACTGGTATCCTATGTTTTAGATCATAACCAAGGCATTATTGATGCACCAATTGCAAGACATCCAAAGCTGCGTACAAAAATGGCTGTGGTTGCAACAGGTAAACCTGCTGTCACACACTTTAAAGTCATGAAAACATTTAAAAAACACACGTTATTACATTGCAGTTTAGAAACAGGACGTACACATCAAATTCGTGTGCATTTAGCATATATTAAACATCCAATCGTTGGTGATCCACTCTATGGTCTTAAATCACAGATCTTACCAGATGGGCAACTATTGCATGCTTTTAAAATTGAATTTGTACATCCTATAAATAAAAAAGTAATGGTTTTTGAATCACCATTACCTGAAGCTTTTGAAAGCTATTTAAGTCATTTAAGTTAAGTTTTGTTTTGTAACATTTTTAAAATTCATTTTAGCTATTTTCTTAAGTTCTTCTAAACCATATCGGTCATAGATTTCTTTAATTTGTAAATCAACTTCTTTACTTGCACCAAGTTTTAATTTCATATCAAATTGTTTTGAATATTGGTGCATTTTATAAAGGAATGCATAGCGTGCTATAATGGAAGCAGCAGCAACACTTAAGTGTACAGATTCCGCTTTCGTGTAAAACTCTAGATCACGGTAGATTAACTTTTCATCCTTTAAATAATTAAAGTAATGGGTTGGTAAACAAAATTGGTCTAATATGACAGGTACTGCAGCAGATACTTTAGAAGTTGTCTTAATAATCATATGATTGTGTAGTAATGCTTTAATTTTATTTAAATTTGAGCCTTTAGCATTTTGTTGATTATACTTTTCAGGTGTTAGAATAACAATCGAGTGTGTTAATTTATCAGCTATGATTGGACCTAATTTAATGATATCTTTATTTGTCATCGTTTTAGAGTCTTTAACACCCAGTTTTTCTAACCACTCAATATCTTCAATAGATGTGTATGCACTACATACAACCACCGGACCTAATGCATCACCTGTACCAACTTCATCAGAACCAATTGCTGCATAATTCGTGATATTTAAAAAAGACTTAATTGCGACTAATTCAGCATTAATTTCTTCACCTTGAAGTAATACTTTACCAGAATTAAATGCATTAATTCGAATATCATTATGATGCGCAACAAAATAAACATAAGGTTGTTCAACCTTTAATAGATAGTTTGAATAAAACTTTTTAAGTTGCTCAAGCTGATCATTAGATAAACTAATCGTGTAATTTCTCAATATCTTCACCTACTAAGTTATATTATACCATAAAAGCATGAAAGAAGGAGTTTTGTGATGTATTCTACAAAAGCCTTAGAATTTAATTTAATTTTATCATTAATACAGGCATATGCCTTCTCTAAAGCCGCTGGTGATGAGATTATTGAAACCCAACCACTGAGTCATTATGATACGGTCGTTTTAAATTTGACCAAATCAAATGAATTAAAATCAATCATTCAATCATACGGTAAACTACCCTTTGTAAAAGATTTTGATATTTATAAAATTGTTTCTAATTTAGAGAAGCTAAACTTTTTAAAAGTTGAGGATTTCCTACGCATTAGACGCTACATTAGGATGGAAATCAGTTTAGAAAATTATTTTAAAACTATTGATGTGGTGTATATAAAAACACTAGATGCTCTAAAAGATTTTAAGCATCTTAAATCTGTTTTACAGTCTATAGATGCAATTATTAACGAAGATGAGACAATCTATGATGATGCATCAAGTACGCTTAAAACGATTAGACATGATTTAAAACTTAAACAAAGACATTTAGATAAACTTTTAAGTGAAGTTTTAAATAAGTACCAGAGTTATTTAAATGAATCTATTATCGTTACACGTAATGGTAGGTTTGCTATTCCAATTAAGGATACATATAAAAATAAAGTAAAAGGTGTAATCCATGATGTATCTGCATCTAAACAAACAGTTTATATTGAACCAGAAGATATTAGGCAAGTCACACAAGACCTAGAATATTTAACACGTCTAGAAGAACAAGAAATTATCAACATTTGTATCACTTTAACAAATATTTTAAAACCTAGTGTGGATTTATTAAAAACCCATCTAGATTTTTTAGTAGAGCTTGATATCCTAAACGCAAAAACTAGTTATGCACTCAGTCTAAATGCACAACTACCAAATATTAATCAAGATGGTATGATACATTTAATAGATGCAAGACATCCACTGATTGATCAAAGTCAAGTCGTACCAATTGAAATTAGTATAACAGGGCAACACCGTGTGTTAATGATCACCGGACCAAATACAGGTGGTAAGACAGTTGCACTTAAAACGGTAGGATTATTTACTTTAATGATGCAATCAGGTATTTTGTTACCCGTATCCAAACAAAGTGAAATAAGCATTTTTGATCAAGTGTTTGCAGATATTGGAGATGAACAATCAATTCAACAATCCTTATCAACTTTTTCTTCACATTTAACAAAAATTAAAAATATGTTTGATGAACTCAAAGGTCGTGCTTTAATCTTATTAGATGAATTAGGTAGTGGTACAGATCCGATTGAGGGTGTCTCACTTGCAATTGCAATTATTGACACGTTAAAATCTGATAAAAACCATAGAATTATACTAACTACACATTATTCGGAATTAAAACTTTATGCTTATGATAATCCAGATATTTATACAGCAAGTGTTGCATTTGATGAGAAAACACTTAAACCGCTTTATAAAATACACCTAGGTATTGCAGGTTCATCACACGCACTAAAAATTGCAGCTAGACTTGGTCTACCTAACAATGTGATTGAACAAGCAGAAAGTCTACTAGGTGGTCGTCAAACGAACTTAGGTAAAAATATCGAAAGATTAAACCAAGAGCAAACACTTTTAGAACAGCAAAAAGAAGCACTTAAGATTCAATCAGATTTATTAGATAAAGAGTTAAAACAATATCAAGAGAAAAATCGTGCATTTGAAAAAGAAAAAGGGCAAATACTATCTAGCATTAAGATAAAGGCAAATAAGGAGTATGAGAAACTTAAGTCTGAAGCTATGGATATGATTGAAAAACTGTCTAAAGTTGATAAATTATCTACACCAGAGGCAGCCAAACTTAAAGGTGACTTAAACCAACGAGTAAAAAGTGATGTTAAGGTAAGATTAGAGACATTACATATAGGTGACCACGTCATGGTTACAAACTATGGTCAAGATGGTGTAATAACAAAAATTAATAAAGATCAATATATTGTTTCTGTTGGTCTATTTGAATTACCATTTAAACGTAGTGAACTTACTAAAGTCATTGCTCAAAAGAAGAATATTGAAAAACCAAAAGTAAAATATACAGGAGCTGCACCATCTAAAGCACCAACCTTTGAACTTGATTTACGAGGTAAAAGATTTGAAGAGGTAAAAGAATTGATGGATAAAGCCATAGATGATGCATTATTATCAAATACACCATATATAAGGGTTATACATGGCTTTGGTACAGGTGCAGTTAGAAAAGCTGTCTATGACTACATTAAGCGCTCAAAATACATTAAATCACATCGTTATGGTACAGAAGGCGAAGGTTTAAACGGTGTTACGGTAATAACTTTGTAGCTTTCGACCATTTTCTTTGATTATTTGATACAAGCAAGTTATAATATAGTAACAACAATAAAAAAAGTAGGAGGCATTGTTAGATGCAACAGTATAAAGGTGAAGATTTTAAAACATTAGTTAATCAAGATGGCCTAGTTTTAGTAGATTTTTTTGCAACATGGTGTGGACCATGTAAGATGTTAATGCCTGTATTAGAACAAATTAGCTCTGAAGGTGTTGGCACACAATTTGTTAAGTTAGACATTGATGAATATCGTAAAGAAGCGATAGATAATGGTATTCGTGCAGTGCCTACATTGGTGTTGTTTAAAAACGGTAAAGAAGTATCTAGAGCATCTGGATATCAACCAAGAGAAAAAATATTATCTTGGTTAGAAGAAAATAAATAATAAGATTAGAGGCTTTTAGTAAAGCCTTTTTTCTTATGTTATAATGTAATAAACAATCTTTTTAGAAGGTCAACATGGACGGTATATTTTTAATTGATAAACCAGCTGGTTTAACCAGTCACGATGTGGTTTACAAAATTAGACGAAAATTTAATATTAAAAAAGTTGGACATACGGGTACTTTAGATCCTTTTGCAACCGGTCTGATGATCATTTTAGTTGGTAAAGCTACTAAGTTAGCTTTCTTATTTGATGATCTAGATAAAGGTTATCAAGGAAAGATCGTACTAGGAACATCATATGATACAGATGACACAACAGGCAATATCTTAAAAACTTCTAATGTAGACATGCAAACTGATTTGATTAAAAAAGCAATCACTGATTTACTACCAAGTTATATGCAATTACCACCAAGTTACTCAGCTATCAAAGTTGGTGGCATGAAGTCTTATCAAGCAGCAAGACAAGGCAAAAGTTTGGCATTAGAACCAAGACTGGTACAAATCTATAAATTTAATTATGAAATAGATAATACATCGATTACATTTGATACGTATGTGTCTAAGGGTACGTATATACGTAGTATAGCAAGAGATATTGGTTTAAGTCTTGATAGTTTTGGAGCGTTAGAAAGTTTAAGACGAACAATGATTGGAACATATCAAGTTACGCATGCTAAATCATTAGATGCAGTTGAACCCATTGATTT
>CAZRKJ010000032.1:0-13210 GCA_964600775.1 uncultured Acholeplasma sp. | reverse complement strand
AACACACATACGGCCTCTATACCTACCTAATGCAAATAGTGGTTGCATATTTAAGTGTAGAATAACGGTGTCTCCATTAAAGTTTTGGAAATAAAGTTCTTGATCTTCACTATCATTTGGTTTAGCTATTCTTTTATATTCATAAAACTTTTTTTCAAGTGTTCTGTTATTAATTTCTTCACCATTTAGTTTGGTAAATCTAATTTTTGAACCAAATACTTGAAATAGTTTCTTACCTACAACATCTGCTTTATCTAAATTTAATTCTCTAAGGAGTGATATTGAAATATCCTTTATGCGTTCTTTATGATCAACCACATAGTAGACATTCCATTTTGTATTCTTAACACCCTTAATAAATAATCGATATTGACTTGCATTTGTAATTGCATTTCTAAATGTATTATATAAAGATAATAAGAAGACAAAGTAAATGAAATATATGTAAATAACATATGCTAGTAGCCAATCCTGGTTCATTAATACATGTGACTCATAAACAAATAGTAATACAATAAATAAGGTGACATTTATAAACGAAAAGGTTAATCTATTTTTTAACAAGTCCTCTTTTAAAATAGATTCAGTAACTACAAATATTACAATAAAAATACTAATAATTAATCCAAAGATTGGGTGTTGTGTATAACTTTCCATAACAATCACCTACAATACTGGTTGAATATATATCAAAAATATCGCTACAAGCGCAATAAAGAATGCTACTACATATATCAACCATTCATGACGGTCAAAAAAATTAACCACCATTTCTGCAAAACCTCTTGAGCCAATATATCGAATCGGTTCAACTATAAATTTAAATATTGATTTCATTATTTAGCCCCCATTACTTCATGAATAATGATAAGTATTCGTTTAATGTACTTTCATCTTTCATCTTTGTCATTACACCATTTATTGCCAATGATATACTACCGGTCTCTTCTGATACAATTAATGTTAGTGAATCTGTAATCTCAGAAATACCTAATGCAGCACGATGTCTTGAACCTGTTGTTTTTTCAAAGTTTTCATTACTTGATAGAACAAAGTAAGCTCCAGCACATACAATTTTATCACCTCTAATAATTACAGCACCATCATGTAGTGGTGTATTGGGTGTAAAAATATTAACTAATATTTCTTGAGACACTTCTGAATTTAGGGTAATTGCACGTTGTGCATATTGATCTAAATTATTGTGTTTTTCAATTGTAATTAAGCCACCAACACTATGTTTAGATAATATCATCACAGCTTTAATAATTTCACTTTTTGTGCGCTCACTACCCATAATAATAGATCCTTGTCTTGTGGTTTCTTTCCAAAGAGACTCAAGGGTTAATCTAAAATCTGGCGCACCAATAACAATAATAAATATCAGTAAGAAAATAGGTAATTGCGCATAGACGATACCGGCAATTTTTAAGTCAAAATAGTTAGCTAATGCAAATAAGCCTACAATAACAATATAAAACATAAACATCGAAAAGACACGTTTATTATATAAAACAAATTTTAATACAAAGACAGCTAATACATAGATTAAATAAAAATCTAGTAGTGTCCACCAACTTAAAGCATTCGCCCATTCTGGCATAGAATCACCTTCTTCATCATTGTCAAGTTCAATTATGATTATATCATAATATAATACGTTTTTTCATATATACTTTTATGTAGATCAAAAGCTTTAGAAACTCAATTATAGATAAGGTCTCTTTTACTACCATAATTTGATATATATGGATTTGATTACTTCAAATCATGATATAATTTTTATGGTATCTAATAGATACTGAAAGCATAAAATATAAAAAAGGTGTGATAATCATGCAAACATGTTCTGTAGAGCGTGCAGTCAATTTGTTTGGTGAAAAGTGGAAGTTTTTAATCATTAGGGATTTAATGCCTGGTAAGAAAAGATTTACACAGTTGAAAAATTCTATTGGAAATATTTCTCAAAAGGTACTGACACAAAACTTAAGATCACTAGAAGCTAGTGGGCTACTTACACGTACTGTATATCCAGTTGTACCGCCTAAAGTGGAATATGAATTAACTGAATTAGGTTACAGTTTAAAGTCTGTAATTGATGCACTACGTGCTTGGGGAGAAACTTATGCAAACGCTTGATAGAGCGATTTTAGTCGCACTTAATTTTCAAAACAACTTAGAACTAACTAAACAATCTATTGATGAACTTGAAGAACTTGCCAAAGCAGTTCAAATCAAGACGGTTGATAAGGTTATCCAATCCTCAGATTCAATAGATCCAAGATATTTTATTGGTAGTGGTAAGGTTCTAGAAATTAAACAGATGGTTGACATCTTAAATGCAGATATGGTTATTTTTGATGATACCTTATCGCCTGCTCAAATTAGAAATTTAGAAGAAACGCTGGAGGTTCAAATATTTGATAGGTCTTTTTTAATCCTACAAATATTTGCTTTACGTGCTCAAACAAGACAAGCAATCCTAGAAGTTTCTTTGGCTCAAAAATTATATATGTTACCTAGACTTGTAGGTATGGGGAAATCCTTATCACGTCAAGGTGGTGGTTCTTTTAATGCTAAAGGCCCAGGTGAAACCAAATTAGAAACCGATCGACGACGCTTAAATATGGAGATTACACGTTTAAGAGCATCCCTTGAAGCAATTAAAAAAGAACGTAACATCTCACGTCAACGTCGTATGAAAAATAGTATTCCTGTGGTTGCACTTGTTGGTTATACAAATGCTGGTAAATCTTCATTTATGAACTACTTATCAAATCTACATGGTACCAACAAAACTGAAGTGTTTGAAAAGGATATGTTGTTTGCAACACTAGATACAAAGTCTAAGCGCATTCAAAAAGATAACCAACCACCCTTTATACTCATAGACACGGTTGGCTTTATTTCTAAACTTCCTCCAGAACTTGTTAAATCATTTGAGTCTACACTATCTGATATTACTTCTGCTGATTTAATCTTGCATATTGTAGATGGTAAGAATTATGCACCACTTCAAATTAATTTTACAAAACAAGTACTTAAGGATTTAGGATTAGAAGATACGCCAAGGATTTTGGTTGTTACAAAAAAAGACTTAATGCACCAAGCACCAAATATTATGGAAGATTACTTTTTAGTTTCTAATAAAACCGGTGAAGGTATGGATGATCTATATCAAGCAATCAGTGCACATATATACAAAGACTCAAGAATCTTTAAATTAATGTTACCATTTGATAAAGGTGCTATATATGAAAAACTTAAACTTGAAACAACCATATTAGAGACAAATTATACTGCTGATGGTATGTTTGTTAGAGCAGTACTCACACCTTATTTATATAACTTTTGTAAACCTTATATCATTCGATAACAACGAATTAAAAATTTGCATATTCTTTACATTGACTTTACTTGCAAAAGATTTTTTTGCATGATATACTCATGACATGTTTGATAGTTTTGTCGTATAATTGGCTAAATATGGTAGCCAGAGTTTCTACCGCAATACCGTAAATATTGCGACTACGATGAGCAACTTTTCTTTTTTAAGTTGTCATGTAGATAGAAACCCTTTGTGCCTTCAGCAAGTTCAAATGGTTTTTTTGTTTTTTGACATCCTTTCAAACAAAAAGAAAAAGGAGAAAATCAATGAATCAAATAAAGAAGTTCTTCAAGTTTGAAGAACGTAGCACAACATTTCGTGCTGAAATTTTAGGTGGTATCGTTACATTCTTAGCGATGAGCTACATTTTAGTTGTAAACCCTGGTATCGCATCTGGGTTATGGTCAGGTGAAGCGGGTATTCCTTATGGTGGTGTATTCTTTGCAACCGTGATGGGTGCTTTTATTGCAACCATGGTTATGGCCTTATTAGCTAATTTACCAATCGGTTTAGCACCGGGTATGGGCGTGAATGCATTCTTCGTTGGTGTCATTATCGGTCAATATGGTTACACTTGGCAAGAAGCTTTAGCATTAAGCTTTATTGGTGGTATTGCCTTCTTAGTTATTTCCTTAACACCTATTCGAAGAACATTAATTCAAGCAATTCCAAATGATCTTAAAGCAGCCATTGGCGTTGGTATTGGTTTCTTTATTGCATTTGTTGGTCTTCGTCTTGCAGGTGTTTTTGTTTGGAATGGTCAATTAAGTCTTGGTGACTTAACAAACCCTTCTGTTTTATTAGGCTTATTTAGTTTAATCTTAATCTTTGTTGTTCATACTTTAAAAAATGGTATTTCTAAATTTTCATTTATTATTTCTATTGTAGTCACTGCATTATTAGGATTAGTACTTGGTTTATTTGGTGTTGCGAATATGCCATCATTTGGTGCATTTAATTATGATGCATTTGCTGATATTCCTAATGTTGCATTTGTTGGTGTATTTGAAGGGTTCCAAACCGTATTTAACCAACCTATATTTACAACATTATTCTTAATCTTTGCATTACTATTTGTTGATATTTTTGATACTGCTGGTACATTAGTTGCTGTTGGTAAAACTGCTGGTTTAGAAGATGAATCAGGTAATATTCCTAATTTAGATAAAGCACTACTTGCAGACTCAATTGGTACACTAGTTTCATCTACATTAGGTACACCAGAAATTACTTCATATGTAGAGTCAACAACCGGGGTTGAAGCTGGTGCTAAAACAGGTTTTTCATCTGTTGTAGTTGCTTTACTATTCTTAGTATCTTTAGCATTATTCCCAGTGTTTAATATCTTTACACACTCATCTGTTACATTAGGTGCACTTGTATTAGTTGGGGTCTTAATGTCTCAACAATTAAAAGAAATAGATTGGTCTGATATTACTTCTGCAATTACAGCATTTGTTGTTATTGCTGGTATGCTATTTACATCTAGTATTGCAGATGGTATCGCATTTGGTTTTATTATCTATACTTTAATTAAACTTGTACGTGGTGAATATAAAGACGTACATCCAATCATTTACGGTTCAAGTTTCTTATTCATCGTTTACTTCGTTTTAACTGCTAACTTACTATAATAATTACATACATATACTTACATAAAAAAAAATGCGTCCATTAGCTGAAGTGAACGCATTTTTTTATTTTACTTATACTATGAAATTTTCTTTTTTTCTAAGAAGTTTAAGAACAGGTTTAATAAGATACCGCCTAATGCTGCAACGCCAATGCCTGGTAAAACAAAGGTTTCTGTAACCGGTATAGCGTCCACACCTAGACCGACAATACCGATAAATGCCATAACTGAGATTACTTTAGGATCAAATATATCCACACCTTTTTCAATCATTAAAGCAATACCTTGAACAGCTATTGCACCAAATAGATAAAGTGATACACCTTGTACAACTGGATTTGTTAGGATTAAACTTAGATTACCTAAATTTAATAGTTCTAACAATAAACCAACAACAATTGCAAGTATACCTGTAATTAAGAATACATAACTTGAGAAGTTC
Organism: uncultured Acholeplasma sp.; assembly: GCA_964600775.1. Taxonomy (GTDB): domain Bacteria; phylum Bacillota_I; class Bacilli_A; order Acholeplasmatales; family Acholeplasmataceae; genus Acholeplasma. The sequence goes on along the minus strand of CAZRKJ010000032.1, from coordinate 7,747 downwards.
TTAGTTACTGCAGAAGCACTTACGTTTTCACCATAATTTGTACCCGCAGGTCCACCGGTTAAGACTGCGACGATATCACCAATACCATCACCAATTAAGTTTGTGTCTAACATTTCTCTAATCTTATAGTCTTTACCATCTTTATCCTTTGATAAGTTATTGACATATAAATCGATTTGATTGACGTGTGCGGCAGATTCTGGAATGGTTGCAAATGCAATTGGGAAGATTGCAATGACAGCAACACCAATTAATGCCGGTGAATCAAATGCTGCAGGTATTGTTACCCAAGGCATGACATCAAGCATACTTATGGTTTGAGCATTCATAATACCATCAAAATATGCTACCATATTATCAAAAGACCATCCTGTACCAACACTTGGTACCCAAAGTATATAGGATAAAACCACACCGACAGCTACACCAATTAAAATAGGTATTTGAGAAACGAACCCTTTTCTTAGGACCACTGTTAATACTGAAATTGTTAGGAATGTTACGATTGCCACTAAAACTGATAGCCAGTCAACACCTTCAGCACCAACATTTAGTATCCCACCCATGACATTTCCTGCCAAAACTAGACCAATAATCATTGCGATCATACCTGTAATGTGTCCCGGTAAAACCTTATCAATCTTGTCTTTGCCAAAATACCTAATTAAAAGGCCCGCTCCAATTGACATTAATCCGCTTAAGACGGAAGCAATTAAAACAGACCCTAAAACTGTAGATGATGAAGCTAGATTGTCAACACCATAAGTAACGACAATAGCGACAGCTCCAATGTATGAAAATGATGAACCATAATATAATGGGATTTTGAAACCTGTCACCAATAAGAAGGTGATAGTAGCAACCCCGCTTGCAAATATTGCGGCCGGTATGGAATAGATTTCTAATCCAAAGCCATTCATGATAATCGCTGCTAAAACTGTGGCTGGTAACATAACCAGGAACTGTTGTAGTGCGAATACGATCGATTTACCTAATGTTGGTTTATCATTTGGTAAATATCCAACGACATCTTTTTCTTTCATATATGTATCTTCTCCTTTTTTTGTAAAATGTAATTTTTCCTAAAAAAAAGACACTTAACGTGTCCTAATAAGAAGGTGTGTTTCTGTTTCGACCATAAAGTACTTTCTTTAGGACTTACATTTCATCCAAGTATATCAAACATATAAGGGATATGCAAGTGTTTTAATTAAAATTTTAAAAGAAAATATTTTAGTCTGTTTTTTATTCAACTTCAATGACAGAGCCATGCGTTTTTATAACATCATCAAAGTAAGCTTCTAGGTTTTCCATGAATTCATCTCTTGTTTGTGTTCTGGCAAGCTTACTACGAACCTGACTTGCATTTGGTAAACCTTTTAAATACCATGGTCCATGCGAGCGCATCTCTAAACAAGCTGTGTGTTCACCTTTTAACTTAGCTAAATCATCAAAGTGTCTGCGCATTAACATTCGAACTTCTTCATATGTTCTAACAGGTGCAATCTCATTATTTAAATATGCATTAATCTCTCTAAATATCCAAGGATTCCCTAATGATGCACGACCGATCATAACCGCATCACATCCAGTATAATCAAGCATGTGTTGGGCACTTGGGCCATCAACCACATTACCATTACCAACAACTGGAATCGATACAGCTTCTTTAACAGCTTTTATAACATCTAAATCAGGTTCTCCACTATAACCTTGTGCACGCGTGCGTGCATGCACAGTAATTAAAGATGCACCCGCAGCTTCAATCATTTTAGCAACTTCAACAGCATTTACTGTGTCACTATCCCAACCACTTCTTATTTTCACAGTGACTGGTTTGGTTACTTTTTCTTTTATAGCTTTTACAATATCATAAATTTTTTGTGGATCTTTCATTAAAGATGCACCTGCTTGAGCAGATATTGCAACCTTAGGAACTGGACAACCCATATTAATATCAATAAAATCACAATTTGAATGTTCATCAATAAACATGGCTGCTTCAACCATTGTTTCTAGATCACTACCAAAAATTTGTTGTGCTGCCGGTTTTTCTTCTACCGTCATATAAAGCATCTGAAGTGTTTTTGGATTTTGAAAAAAGATTGCTTTATCAGAAACCATTTCAGCAAAAACAACGCCAGCACCATATTGACGTGCCATTAAACGAAATGGATGGTTTGATACACCAGCCATCGGCGCTAAGATTAACTTGTTTTCTACAACATAATTTCCCAATTTGAAACTCATAATAATCACCGATTGCTATTTTATCATACATTATAGGTTATAATGGATTTTGAGGTTTATTATATGAAAGATTACACATTAATTGCATTGGCATACAACCAAGAAATACGTATCTATACAACTGTATCAACCAATTTGGTTGAAAAATCTAGAAAACTCCACCAAACACTACCGACTGCATCTGCTGCAATGGGTAGATTTTTAACTGCATCAGCAATGATGTCTTTAATGTATAAAGATGGTGAACGTTTAACCCTAAAAATAGAAGGTGATGGTCCAATCGGTCAGATGACTGTTGAGGCTAAATTTGGTGTTGTAAAATCTACCATTCAAAATCCAAATGTCTATATGGTTTATGAAGATGGTCCTAAAAAAGGAAAGCTAAATGTAGGTGCTGCCGTTGGTGAAGGTAATTTATTTGTTACAAAAGATTGGAAAAACAATTATTTTACATCTTCTGCACCGCTTCAAACCGGTGAGATTGCAGATGATTTTACTTATTATTATGCTACCAGTGAGCAAACACCTTCAGCTGTAGGTTTAGGTGTTTTAGTATCCAGGGGCAAGAAAGTTATTCAAGCAGGTGGATTTATTATACAAGTTTTACCAAATGCTAGTGAACAAACACTGTCTAGATTAGAATCCATTGTTGGTAAAATTAATTCAATAACAGATTTACTTAAGGAAAACTATAGTCCTGAAGATATCTTAAATTTATTATCAGATAATACAGCAACTATTTTAGAACGTCACGAGATTAAATATCATTGTGGCTGTAGTCGTAAAAAATATTACAATGCTTTATCTAGATTAGATAAAAAAACTTTGGAAGATATATTACATGAAGATAAACAAGCCGAAGTGGTTTGTCAGTATTGTAATAAAAAGTATATTTTTAATGAATCTGACTTAATTAACATGCTAAGCATTAAATAAGTATATTTTTATGAATATAAAACCGCCTCCTAAAAAATAATTTCAGCCTGGCGGGCAGCATCCAAAGCTTCTTCGAAAAGATTTTAAGGAGGCGGTTTGATTTAATATGATTATTTTAAATTTGGATATATGCCAAAAGCTTCTAGTTTCTTTAATACTGTTTTTAAAGGTAGTCCCATAATGGTATGAAAATCACCTTCATATGCTTCTATAAACTTAGATCCAATACCTTGAATGGCATAAGCACCTGCTTTATCCATTGGTTCATTAGTTTTTACATATCTTTCAATATCTAAACTACTTATCTTTTTAAAGGTTACGGATGCACTTTCAAAAAATACATCACTTTGGTTACCACTTACAATACATACCCCTGTATATACACGGTGTCTTTTTTCATTTAAACGGTTTAGCATTTCAATAGCTTCAAACGCATCTTTTGGTTTACCCAAAATATCGCCTTCGATTTCAACAATTGTATCTGCGGTTAAAATGACTTTATTAGGGTATTTATCTAACAAATACTCTGCTTTTTTAAGTGCGAGTGTTTGACAATAATCTTCTGGGTCATCATTGTAGATAACAGTTCTTTCATCAAAGCCATTTGGTACCAATTCAAATGCTATACTTGCACTTTCTAATAATTCTTTTCTTCTGGCTGAACTAGATCCTAATATTAACATAAAAATCTCTCCCTATACATGATATAATATGTATATTATAAATTTTAAAACTGTGGTGTCATGTATGTCTATTAAACTATCTTTAGATAAAACAAATTTATATGTTCTAGCAGTATCTGGTGGTGTTGATTCCATCGTACTTTTTGATTTATTTGTAAAGCATCAATATAAATTTGTTGTTGTTCATTTTAATCATCAAAAACGTACAGAATCCATTAATGATCATGAACTCATTGAAGAGTTATGTCATAGACATTCAATTCCTTACCATTATATCAAATTAAATATTAAAAATGGTAATTTTCAAGAATCATCTAGAAATGCAAGATATCTTAATTTAGAAGAAATAGCCGATTTCTATAAAACTAAGTACATTGTTACTGCCCATCATTTAGATGATTTGGCAGAAACGGTTTTAATGAAATTAATACGTGGTTCTAATTTACTTGGATATTCAGGTATGCAGGCAGTAACTCATATTGATCAATACATTTATTTAAGACCCTTATTAAATTACAGTAAATCTGATATTCAAAATTATCAAAAGGCATATGACCTAAAGTATTTAGAAGATCACACCAATCTAGAAGATACTTACTTAAGAAATCGCATGAGACATCACGTACTGCCAATCCTTAAAGATGAAAACGATGTATTAAATCATTTTAAAAACTTCTCACATCAAAGCTATTTAGCTGCAGACTTTATTAGAGCGCAGTCAAAAAAATTTTTGAACTTAGATTTAAGTTTTAATTTAGATGCTTTTAACCTTTTACATGAAGCTGTAAAGATGGATATTATCTCACTTGTATTTGAAACATTAACTATAGATAAGACCTTTATAAAAATAAATACTATATTAAAACAATTAGCCTCTAAAAAACCGAATATATCAATTACTTTAAGTAAAGATTTTAATATGGTTAAAACCTACAACCATGTCTATATCGAGCAAACGCATAAGAAATCTAGCGAAACGGAAGTAAATCGTCTCATGATTTCCCACAATAAAGTTGACCTTCAATTGAATTGGGTTGAATTATGTTATAATAAATTGGATTTTCCTATCCAATTAAGACATCGTACAAACGGTGATAAACTTTCCTTTACCTATGGTAGAAAGAAATTAAAAGACTTCTTGATTGATAAGAAAATACCCTTAGCAGAACGTAATAAACTTCAAATTATTGTAGATAGTTCTGGGACAATCCTATGGATACCAGGACTATATTTAAATGAAACACTTGGTAGAGATCATAAAATATATTTATCTATAAAGGAGTAAGCACAATGCATCAAGACATTCTTGAAGTACTCGTTACTGAAGCAGAAATTAAAGCAATTACCAAAAGATTGGGTAAAGCATTAACCAATGATTATGCTGGTAAAAACGCTTTATTTATTGGTTTACTAAATGGTTGTGTACCATTTATGTCAGAGCTTATATTACAAGTTGATACGCATATTGAGATTCAATTTATGGCCGTATCAAGTTATCATGGTGGTATTAAATCCTCAGGTGATGTAAAGATTAAATATGACTTAAACACTTCTGTGCAAGATCGTGATGTTGTCATTGTAGAAGACATTGTTGATACAGGTGCAACCTTATCAACCGTAACCAAATTACTTTTACATCGTGGTGCTAAATCTGTTAAGGTTGTAACCTTATTAGATAAACCAAGTGGTCGCCAAGTTGATTTTACACCAGATTATATTGGGGTGACAATCCCTAAGAAATTTGTTGTAGGCTATGGTTTAGACTATAACGAATATTATAGAAATTTACCATACATTGGGGTATTAAAACCTGATGTATATATGAAATAGGAAGGAAACATTATGAATAGACAACAAAAACCAAATCGCAGTCCTGTGCGTCCGGACTATCTAGTTATTATCATTATTATTTTATTAGCAATTGGTATGTACTTCTTCTTTACTGAAATGATGCGTCCACGTGTGGAGCATTTTGATGAGTTTGAGTTCATCACTGCAATTGAAGCAGGTGATATTGCAACCATGCGTACCGAATACGTTGGTGGAGATAATTTCAATTTATGGGAAGTTACCGGTCAATTTGCTGAAGGCAGAGCACCTGAGGGTGTTGGTAGTTATTCAATCATATTATACGGAGATCGTTTAAATAATATTCAAGATCTAGTACTTGTATATAATGAGGCGAATCCAAATACACCTATTACTGTAGTTTTTGTACCACATGTTTCAATTGATTTCTGGAACATATTAACAACATTACTACTGATTGCTGCACCAATTATTTTAGTTATTTTTATGTTTAGATCCATGAGTTCACAATCCAATAAAGCTCAAGACTTTACTAAAAACCGTGCAAAACTTTCACAAGGTAAACGCGTGAAATTTGATGAAGTTGCTGGTGCTGATGAAGAAAAAGCCGAAATGGTTGAATTAATTGATTTCTTAAAAAATCCTAAAAAATATGCAGATATGGGTGCACGTATCCCTAAAGGCGTCTTGTTAGTGGGTCAACCAGGTACAGGTAAGACATTACTTGCAAAAGCTGTTGCTGGTGAAGCTCAAGTACCATTCTTCTCAATTTCTGGTTCTGATTTCGTAGAACTTTATGTTGGGGTTGGTGCAAGCCGAGTTAGAGATCTATTTAAAGTTGCTAAACAAAATGCACCATGCATCATTTTCATTGATGAAATTGATGCTGTTGGTCGTCAACGTGGTGCTGGTATGGGTGGCGGTAATGATGAGCGTGAACAAACACTGAATCAATTACTGGTTGAAATGGATGGTTTCTCAGCAAATTTAGGTATTATCATTATGGCTGCAACCAATAGACCAGACGTTCTTGACCCTGCATTATTAAGACCAGGTCGTTTTGATAGACAAATTACGATGCAAGTACCTGATCAAAAATCTCGTGAAGAAATTTTAAAAGTACATGCACGTACTAAAAAATTAGATCCTGAAATAAAATTCAGTGATGTTGCAATGCGTATTCCAGGATTTACCGGTGCTGATATTGAAAACTTACTTAATGAAGCAGCATTACTTGCAGCTAGAGAAAACAGAACAGTTATCTCTATGCAAGATATTGATGAGGCTGCTGACCGTGTAACAATGGGACCTGCTAAAAAATCAAGAAAATATTCACCAAATGAAAAGAAAATGGTTGCATACCACGAAGCTGGACATGCAGTAATTGGCTTAAAGGTGAATTTAGCATCAACGGTTCAAAAAGTAACCATCGTTCCACGTGGACGTGCTGGAGGTTATGCACTTTATACGCCAGTTGAAGAAAAATTCAATTACGCTAAGAGTGAATTACTAGCAATGATTACTTCTGCTTTAGGAGGTCGTGTTGCTGAAGAAATTATGTTTGATGATGTTACAACTGGTGCTTATGATGACTTTAAACGTGCAACAAAACTTGCACGTAGTATGGTAACTGAGTATGGTATGTCTGATTTAGGACCTATTCAATATGAAACAGATAGTGGTAATGTCTTCTTAGGTAGAGACTACTTAAAGGATAAAAACTTCTCTGATGCTGTTGCATTAGAAATTGATAGAGAAGTTCGTGGCATCATTACACAGTGTTATGAGAACGCTAGAAAAGTTATTAATGAAAATAAAGCATTACTTGATAATATTGCTAAGTACTTAATTTTAGTTGAAACATTAACTAAAAATGATATTGATGAAATTGCAACAACCGGAAAACTTGCATGGTGGGATAACCGTGAAGTAAATGGTGATACAAAGGTAAGTGAATAACATTGAGAATTGATAAGTTTTTAAAAGTATCACGTTTAATTAAACGTCGTACTGTCGCTAAAGATGTTGCAGATGCAAATCGCATCTTTGTTAACGGTGCTTTAGCAAAA
>CAZRKJ010000031.1:0-13383 GCA_964600775.1 uncultured Acholeplasma sp. | reverse complement strand
GGCCGTTTTCAAAGGTAATCCTGATTTTCACAACGGGAACAATGCTTACAGATTCTACTAAAGGTAGTGTTGGATCAAATACCCCACCAGCTTCAAGATGCCATGCGTCAATATCTTTACTATGACTAGTCAAGCCTTTAACTACATTATCTAGTCCCTTTTTACCATAAGCCTCATTTGGTTCTAAATAACACGTTGTTTCCTTGTTTGCATAAAATATGGTGATTGAAAGTGAGTCTTTGATCACATGGGGAACTAAAATGATGTGTTTAAATTCTTCAAGTCCTAAAGCATCAAGTTTTTCTTGTTTGTAAGCTTCAAATGCTGCCATTGAATTAAACATCAGATAAGACGCACCAGAATCTAAATACATCTTGGCTTCCTTTAAGTCATAGTCCACCGTTGATCTATATTCAGCTAATGCACTGATAGAGGTTGCACCTTCTTTTGCTTTTACCGATAAGGCAACCCTTGCATCCTCATATAATGCATCGAGACGGATATCTTTTGTAATTGGGCTTTCTAAATCAAATAAATTACCATCTAGTAGCCAACCTGCAAATGTAAAAGCCTCTTTTATAGGTGCATTGGGTGGTGTGGTGGTTGATCCGTGTGGCACCACTTTTGATTCTAATAATTCATCATCCACATAAAAACTAACCACTCTTCCTTGTGCTACCCATTTTGCCTTTAAGGTAATGTTTTTATCTACTGTAAAAGGCACTACTACTTTCGTATTGCCATCATACCAACCTTCAAAGGTGTAGTTTTCCTTTGTTGTTTCTGGTAGTACGGTTACTTTTTCACCATAGTCTTTGGTAAAAGAATTAGCACTACTACCGCCATTAGAATCAAATGTAATGGTATAGGTAAGTTTTTTCCATTTTGCTAGTAGAGTTATACTAGAAATAACTTTTGCATCTTTTTCAAACTTGACGCCATCTAATTGCCATTCTACAAATTCATGGCCGGCAAGTTTTGGTTCTTCTGGTAGTGAAAACAAACTACCTTTCTTCAAGGTCACTTCTTCTACTAAAGAACCACCGTTTGAATCAAACGTAATGGTCACTTTTTTCGCTTTACAACCTACTAAAAGTAAGGCTAGAAAAGCCAACATTGCAACTCTAAGAAACTTCCTCATAAATGAACCTCCTTTTGTATTTCGTTTATGTTTTTAGTTTAATTTTATATGATTTCCATCTCAATGTAATATAGACATTGATGATTGTAAAATCCCCATTGCTTCTACTAACTTTCTTTTATAAAAAGTTACTTACTTAAGTTTATTACGCTCTTGGAATAAAACCCTTTTAATAACTTTTGTCAATACAAAAGGTAAAAGCGCTTTAAGGGGTTATATAACATTAGGATCTCGTTTTAATAAACCAGTGGATTAAGGATAGCATTTTTTAAGAATAAAAAAGACCAGTCTTTTCACTAGTCTTCTTATAAAATAATTTAATTATCTTTAAATAACTTTGTTTAATTCGCATGTTATTAATGTCTGTATGCGATAAATTATATGTTTTTAATAATATAAAATGTATTTTTACCAGATCCTTGTTTTTTAAGTTTACCTTCTTTGACCAAGGTATGAATCGATTTTTCTACTGAACTGGCGGATAATGTTGGGCATAAATCAAGGACTTCTGATTTTGTTATCTTTCCTAATTTACCTGCTATACTTTGCTTAACCATTTCATAGGCACTTTGTGGCTTGGTTAAGCGTTCGATTTTTTTATGTAATTCATCATAAGCTAATTCGATGATACTTAACATATAATCAATCAAGGGTAGCGGGTTATTTGTTCCTTCATGCCATCCTCTTTGTGAAGCATATAAAGCACTGTAATAGTTTTCTTTAGAGCGGTTAATTTTATGTTCAATGGAAACATAACGACCAACCGTATAACCTAATCGATTTAAAATGAGGATGGTTAGAAGTCTGCTTACTCTACCATTTCCATCATTAAATGGATGAATGGATAAAAAGTCCAGGATAAATATAATGCTTAAGATTAAAGGATTTAAATGTTCTTCTGCCAACATTTGATTATATTCCCTACAAATCATTTCAATAGCACCAGGGGTTTCAAAGGGATCAACGGGTGCAAATAAGGTAAACATTTGCCCTTTACTATCAAAAGCAGTGATGTAGTTTTGGACATTTTTATACATCCCTCCAAAGGACTGAACACTAACTTGATCATAAAGTATCTTATGTAACTGCAAAATATAGTTAGGGGTAATGTCAATGTATTTATAACTCTCGTGAATGGTCTTAAATGCCTTTTTATAGCCCGTAATTTCTTGTTCACTTCTGTTTTTAGGTGTTGCTTGCTCATTAATTATCTTTTTAAATCTAAAATCGGTGGTTACTATACCTTCTATTGTATTACTGGCCACAATACTTTCAAAACTGGAACCAACAATCATTTTTTCAAAAACCAAAGGGTATTGGTTCTGAAGAACTTCGATTTTACCTTTATTATTAGATATGCTTGAAATTTTTCTTAAGATTTCAAAATCCCATTGATAATCTTTATACTTATCATAGTCTATCTTTCTCATAATAAACCGCCTTTCACATAAATTATATCATCTTTTACGAGAATAATAAACGTTTTATGAGAATAAGTACAATAAATTATGAAATACTTTTATTATTTTCATCTTAAAGGGTTATGGATACTATCATTTATTTTTTTTGGAATTGATCGTCTAAAAAATAAAATACCTCCAAAGCAATCACCATAATCATTATTTCACGTGTTTACTTTGGAGGTATCCTGTCATTTCTTAAACGGATTTTATAAAAAGTATTTACTTTCAAATTCGAATAGGATGGTTTTTAAATGCTCATCAAGATAACTTAATGCTTGAGTTTTAATTTTAAAAGGTATTCCATAGTAGGCTTGTGCAATACCACCAGTAATTGCAGCGATTGTATCGCTATCGCCACCAATAGAAATGGCATTTCTAATGGCGTCTTCAAAACTATTTGATTCTAAAAAAGCGGTGATTGCTTGAGGAACGCTACCTTGGCATGTTATATCGGTTTTGTATGTTTCTCTAATAGCATCTAATTTAAAATCCATCTTATAATAATGTTTATCAATATAGCTCTTAATTTCAGGAATACGATACCCATTTTTTGCTAAAAAGATGGCTACAGCGGTTGCTTCTGCCCCTTTAATGCCTTCTTTGTGGTTATGGGTTACTTCTGTTACTTTCCTTGAAAGAGTAATAACTTCATCTAACGTTTTTGCAACAAACCCTATAGCACTAACTCTCATTGCAGCCCCATTACCAAAACTATGGTATGGTTTAGGATTATCTGATAACACCCACTGGCTAAATCGATAACCATAACCTGAATTAGGATACATTTTTGCAAATTCTCTCATATATTTAATTGATAAAGAGCTTAAGTCGCTATAATCTTTTTTTGAATTTAGGATTGCTTTTCCTATAGCTAGGGTCATCACTGTGTCATCTGTAAAAATGCATCTAGGATGAAACAATTCAAATTCTTTATTTTTATGATTTCTTAATTCAAATCTTGAACCTACAATATCACCTATAATTGTACCTAACATAATTTCACCTAATTTAATGTGTTGTTATTTGTGCATTTATATCTAAAATTAATGCGACCAAATTTTTTATATCTTCGTTATTTTTTAAATAAAATCTAAAATTATACATCTATAAGGTTTATTTGAGATTTCTATCAATTCAAGTATAAATAAACCTTTATGAGATAATTAATTACCAAAACAGACAGTTACATCTACTTTCATGGTGTTTATATCATTTTTTATAAATTGAATAGACAGTTGCTTCAGCTTTTCTTGAAATATTAACTTATTCATAATCTACTTCATCTTGATTCATGAGTCTTTGGGTGATTTGCTTGATTTCATCAATTAAATATTTACCAAAGAGTTTTATATTATCTTTAGGAAAACCATCAATTTTGCCTAATGCAAATAACGTTTTTGGTAGTTTTTTAGACAATTCAACTAAAACGTCATCATTAAAAGCGGCTTGTTCGTTATCTAGGGTGTATTTTATATAAATATCTTTTCTTATACCTATGAGTGCTTCTTTATATGAATTTATAAAAACATTCACAACATCCACAACAGCTTGTCCATATAAAGGTGTTTTAACTTCTCCAAACCCATATACGTTATACAGTTCTTCAATGGATGTTGGTTTTTTATGGATAATGTCTTTTATGGTGCGGTTGTCGTAAACAATATATGGAGGGTAAGATCCATGTTCCTTTGCTAAAGATATCCTAAGTTGTCTAAGCAAATTAAAGAGTAATGCATCTTCTGTGGAAAACATATCTTCAGTTATTTCCATTTTTACAACTTTCGTTTTTTTGACGTTATATTTTTCAAGTTCTTTTAAAAAATCAACAACCTTTTCTCTAGTGATCATCTCAACTTTATGATTTAAAGCTGCCGTAACGGCAGATGATGTAAAATCACTTGTTGTGATAATCCAAAGTTCATCTAAGTTAAAATGTTTTCTGCCATCCAACATTTTTATAATCTCATTTGGCCCAACATTGGATGTGGTTCTTTTAGCTTGTATACCTATATTTCTAAAACTATTTTTACTAGGTATTTGTATCGTTAAGTCAATACCCTTTATATTGGTATCATCTGTAATAATAGGGTTATACCCTAATACTTCAAAGAACTTAAATAGAAATACAATAAAGTCTTTATTACTAAACTGATCGATTTCTTCAATTGATGATGGAAAGACATATTCAAAATTAAACAATCCCATAACGTATAGACTCCTTTACTTTTATGGTATATTGAATGCCGTTAAATCTATTATATCAAGAACGAATTATTTCACAAAATATTGATAACTAATATAATATTTTTTAAAAAATGTTCTTTGTTTAATAAGAATGGAAAATATGATGATAAAGCGATTTATCTTTCATTATGACTTTTCTTTATCTTTTAGTTTTTTCATTTTTTATAGCCTACTTATCTAAAAGGAATCTGTATCATTTGTATCTGTTATTCCTAATTATCATCTAACGTATCTAATTCATCTTCGGTATACTCATCGTGTTTCTTTAGCGTTAATCTAGGCAATACAATTAAATATTCGCTATTTTTTTCACTATTGTACCAATAAACGAGGTGATCCACTTGAGCAGAGGATAGAAAATAACCTTCATTGCCTTTTTTCTCTAATTCATCCTTAAAATTTTTAGAAAAATAAACTATAGGCGTATTCCCATCTTTTAAACACCCGTCTACAACATTTAAATCCTGACCTGCATATAGTTTTTTTATGTTTCCTTGGATCTTTTCAAACCACCCAAGTGCAACTTCTGTGTGGTTTAGAGATTTAACAAGTTCATCTAAGCTTTCATAAAGCTTTTCATTAAAATATCTTTTAACATTTAATGCCTTAAGTTCATTGAATAAATTAGAGGTTGAATGAATAAATAGGTTGTCTTTTGCTCTTGTCATTGCTACATACAATATAGGCACATCTTCTTCTTTTAGACTGGTATAATCATTGTATATAAAAACATGATTGAACTCTTTTCCTTTAGATTGATGCATAGTTGAGACAACAATTTCATTTTCTTCACTTTGATAAAAATCTTCCACATTAGACTGATATAAAAACTGTTGTAAATCCGAGAAATATATTGGTTCATTTGATTCTTTAAAATCAGTTAATTTTTTCAAGCAATCTTCAAGAAGACTACTTTTTTTAAAATCATTTTTTAACTGACTTATCGCCGTTTTCCATTCATCATCAGCAATGGTGTGAGTATTCCCAAAATATGTTAAAAATGTCCTTAACTCCAATAAATTATATAACCTAAATCCAGTACCTCCTTGAATAAGTTTTGCGTTAATGCCTTTCTTAATAAGTTGAGTATGAATATCTAGCGCTTCTAAATTTGTTCTAGATAAAATCGCAATACTACCTTTTAAATCTTTTGATATTAGATCGTTAACAATTGGGATGGTTAAATTATTATGTCTATATTGAGTAACCTCTATATTGCCAAGTGTTTTGTCAAAAGCTTCTATGGGGTTTCTAGCTATTTTGCCACCATACTTCTCAAGAAAACGATTGGTAAATTCCACCAAATTATCTTTACTGCGATAGTTTTGTATAAGTTCAAAAAGTTTTGCTTTATGGGTATAATGTAATGATTCAAAATTATACGAATTAGAACCTCTAAACCTATAAATGTTTTGATAACTATCTCCTACGGCTAGTATTCTCATGTTACTGTTTTTTTCCATCAGCGCTTTAACTAGTTCAAATTCATCATAACTCATGTCTTGAGCTTCATCTATTAAGAGCATTGTTCTTGTAATTTTACTCATATCAACTTCATCATTTTTTATCATCTCTACCGCTTGTGCAACAACTTCATCACTTTTTTCAAGATTACCAATAATTTCCAGGAGTTTAAAACAATAACTATGGAAAGTTGCGACCTCAACATAATTAGCTAATGAACCAACTAATTGCTTTAATCTTGTTTTAAACTCAATGGCTGCCGCCTGTGAAAAGGTTAGCATAAGTATTTGAGAAGGTTTAACATCTTCTAATAATACCAAAGAGCCTAATTTATGAACCAAAAGCCTTGTTTTCCCACTGCCTGGACCTGCAAATACCGTAATATACTTTGAGTCATCTTTAATAATCTCTGCTTGTCTACTTGATAAATCGTTAAATATTTGATTGTATTTATCGAGAGTCTGAGTAATTAACAACTCTTCTTTTCTATCTTTATAATACTTGCGTAAAAAGGCCTTAAAAGGCAAATTAAAGTAATCGCTAACAAATTCTTGGGCTTTATTCTTGTCTACTAACATCATTTTTGCATAATCACCCATAATGTGGATTTGCTGATTTCTATGTTGATAATGTTGAGATAATTGTTTGTAGTCTTCCTTTTTATATTGAATGTTTTGCTCTTCTACTTTTCTGACTACTTTAATCGCATTATATAAGACAAAAAAACTTCCATCCACCCTAAGGATTTTATTTCTAGTTAAAAAGTGAAGTACAGATTCGATAAGTTTATAGTTAATCGATTCATTAAATAGAGTTGCTTTATAATGGTCTTGAATATCTCTAAATGAAAAATTTACGGTTACTTCTTTTTGATTCTTTTCACGTAATTTCTCTGCTTCTATAAATAAGAATTCAAGTATTTTAAAAGCTATTTTATAATGTTGTTCTCTTTGTTTTATTATTTGTTCTATGGAATTTGTCCACCGGTATTGATAGACATGTCTTCTAATCGTTTTACATTTTTCTAGATATTTGTCTTGAACTAAGAAATTAATGAGTGAAACGATTTGATTGATATTAACCCTTAATGCGGGCTCCTCACTGGAAAACCGCTCTACAATCAGCCTATAATCGGTAGTTGTTGGTTCTTGGGTAATGTTTTCATACAAATAGGTTTCTAGATTATATAGTTTCTTTAATAAATTGCTTAATCTATTTTCTGAATCATTACCAATATAAGATTTGATATCTTTGTCATCATCTAAAATACCTACTTCTGATAGCCCGTTTATAATTTCAATCAATTTATTCTTTTCTATAGCTAGTTGAATAGAAATCAGTTCAACCCGAGCCATTGGATCTTTTCTGTTTTGGTATTTAATGCTAAACATCCTGCTAAGAAGTGTATTAACTATTTCACGATGTTCTTTTAGAGCCTCTGATTTTTCTATATAAGGATTTGCAGCAGACATACCATCAATTCTTAGACTGCTCGCAAATACTGAGGGGTTATTTTGGCCTCTTTCTAAATAATTCGTGCGTTCTAACTCATTTATAGCCGTTTTAACCTTTGTTTCAACATCATACGCTTCCTCGTCCCACCCCGCTTCTCTAGCAATTTCTAATGGGGATATGTTTAAGGTTTTTCTTTTACCAGTTAATCTTTTTACAGCACTCCAAATTTGTTTGATTTCATCAATGGATAACTTTGATTGTTTTAACATATTAAAGTGTGTATTTAAATCATTTTCATTAAATAAGATGTAGCAATTTCCTTCAATATCTTCTGATCTAGCGGCTCTTCCTGCTTCTTGAATATAGTTTTCTAAAGAACTGGAAATATTGTAATGGATGACGTTTTTAACATTATCTTTATCAATACCCATTCCAAATGCATTGGTTGCAACAATGATATTTACTTCACCGCTCATAAACTTGTTTTGATTTTCAATTTTTTCATCTCTTTCTAATTGTCCGTGAAAGTATGTAGAGGGGAATCCATATTGATTTAATTTTAAAGATAGATCATATGTCGTTCTAGTCCGACTTGTATAAATAATGGTCGGTTCTTTGCTAGCACTTAATATATTCATTAACTTCTTATCTCTATCACGGTCATCCTTTATTAAGATAACATGATACGAGAGGTTTTCTCTTCCACCACTAAAAATGTGTTCTTTAAATTCAATATCCAGTGTATCTTTAAAATAGGTTTTAATATCATTAATGACTTGTGGTTTTGCGGTAGCTGTAAAGCATGATACCGGAATGGATTTATTGGTCACCTTATTGAGTTCTTTGATAAATTTACCAATGTATTGATAATCAATTCTAAAGTCCTGTCCCCAACTTGAAAAACAGTGGGCTTCATCAATAACAAAACGTACTACGTTACGTTTAAGTAGTACTGTTTCAATACTTTTATTTCTAAGCATTTCCGGTGAAATATATAAAATATGCGCACTACCATCTAGTAGTAGTTCATACGCTTTTTGTCTTTCAATCGGGTCTAGTAATGAATTAATAGTTACGGCATTAACAATTGAATGTTTATCTTTTAAACCATCAATTTGATCTTTCATTAAAGCTTGTAAGGGCGATATTACAACAGTAAGGCCACCCTCATTTTTTCCAGCCATTAATGCGGGTAGTTGAAATGTAAGTGATTTGCCTCCACCTGTTGGAAACACAACAAGTAATGAATGCTGGTTTATCGCATCAATAACCGCTTCTTGTTGAATATTTCTGTTATTAAACGTTTTAAATGAAGAATACGTGAAAAAATCATATAACGCTTTGACTTCATTCAGATTATTTTTGCAATATGAACAACCACTCCTACATTTCGTGCTTCTTAAGCGATGGACTATATTTATTGTGTCTGGGTAATTGTAAGTTACCCAAGCAGGTAGAATGGAATCGTTTGTATATTTAATGATACTTAAAGCATAAGCTAACTCAACAGGAGAATCTTTTATAAATCTCTTTATGTTGGCATTTTCACAAATATAGTCTTTAAAATAGCTAGTGATAGTTTTAGTTAAGTTTCGTACTCCTTTTTTGAAGTTTAAATATATGAAAAAACCATGATACTTATTACTGTTTTTTAACAATTCATAGTAAATAGATTTAAGTTTATTATCTAATTTATTGAATGAATCCACTAAAGAGAAAAAGAGAGCTTGGGCTTTTTTAGAATCATTAACTGGGTCATTACTATCAGACTCAGCCCATTTATCGTCTTTAAGTAGTTTATGATATGGTTTTTGTGGAAATAGCAGTGGTGACCACAATAAGGTGTCTATTATTGTTTGACTTGAATCAATTCTCACATATTTTAAATCATGTGCAAAAATATTGTGACCTGCTACAAATTTGTATTTCCTAATAAATGCGTAAAAGTTTTTTTTGTTATTTTCATGAAATTGATTGCCAGAAAAAGATACTGCACCAATATCAGTTATTTTTTTATTATTAACTTCTAAATCGAAAAAAACAATTTTACTCATTAAATTCCTCACTATATCATATGATTTATCATTAATCTATCGTTATCTATGTGTGTTTAACTTTTCTTTTAAATATTGGCTTAGTGCTTTATCTTCACAATAAATAAAACAGCCTTTTTGACCTCTAGATAGTAAAGTTTTATATGTATTTCTAATAATACGGTCTGCTAGAGCATAATTTTTTGTCGTTTTTATACCTTTTAGACTATGATCTGTTTTCGCCCTTTTGGTGAAGTCAGTGATTACTTGTCCATTTTGATATCTCATATCTTTACCAATAATAACGCCAACATAATCAAATTCTAAACCTTGCGATGTATGTATACAACCAACCTGTTCAAAGGATTCTTCATCGATTGCCCAAGTTTTAGTGGTACTAAAATTCCACCTTGCTTTAAAACCTTGTTCTAGTTCTATATCATATATATCATCATTCGTATCTTTTTTAGTTTTCCACTCATAACAATACCCCGCAACCATCCTTGCTTTGTTATTAATACGATTTAACGCTCTTAATTCTTCTCTCATCTGGTTTGGATTATCAAACACTCTTATATCATAATCTAAATCAAAACCATCGTAATTGGCAGTTTCTCTTATACCTAAAATATGATCTAAAAATGCGATATAGCCTTCACTACCATTACATCTGAATTGAGATGTTAATTTAAAATCATTTCCAGTAAATACTGTAGAACCTAGTTTTTGCGCTTGCTTTTCGATTTCTTTAATGGAACCAAAATCTTTAGTTGTCACGATTTGGTCTTCATCAATGAAAAAGACACTCACACGAGCAGCGTTAATGATTTCTTTAATTTGATTTTCTCCCAAGTGTGCAAACATACCGGACTTCTCATTTAGCCGATGTGCCTCATCAACGATTAAACAATCAAAAGTGTTTTTCTTAGCATTAACGTATGAACCCGATCCTTTGAATAAGTTTTTAACATAGTTTAATTTAAACTTACCTTGCCTTAACTTAGTGAAGTAAACTTCTCTTGGTGCAGCATTTTTAGTAACATAGTTTACCATCAAACTTCTAAATTCAGCAAGCAAGTTAATTGCGATAACACTTTTACCTGTCCCAGGTCCACCTTCTACAATCACTGTGTATTTATCATTATTTTTCATAGCATTTTCAACCAATTTTTTAATCGTTGAAAAAACAACCTTCTGCTCATCAATCATATAAAACTCTTTATTGCCATGCATCATGGATGAGAGTGCATCTTGTAAAGCCTTTGAGGGTCTAAGTTTACCATGATCGATTTGGTATAATAGCTTACCATGATCTGACTTTGAGATATATTTTTTTATAAAACTTCTAAGTTTAACGACATCTCTTTTAAGATACATCGGTGATATTTCTAAAATATCTTTATATAAGTAATTATCTAACTCATCTCTAAATTCTTCTTTATAGTTATGTAAAAAACAACAAGGATGGACCTTAACGTCTTCTTGTTGTACATACTCATTATAATTTTCAATCATTTTCGTGTATGAGTAAGCCTGATAGGAAGGGTGAGTTACTGGGCGAATTGCGCCAGCTAAAAAGGTTGTAACTATATCTTCCCTACTTGTTCTTCTAGCTTCTTCCCACTGCTTAAGTTCAACAATAACGATGTTGTCTTCATTACTTTCATTCTTACCTGAAATAATAAAATCAACCCGTTTGGAGGTTGCAGGTATTTGATATTCTATTGCAACATGAATATCTTTAGAAAAATCAGGTATATCTAATACATTTTTCATATGTAGTAATGAATTGTCCCAAGAACGAACTTCAGAATAATTACCATGTGAAATGTTTCTGTCTTTAAATTCTTTTAATACCATATCTGAAATAATACCGTTGTCTACATCAACGAAAAACTTAGACAAAGGCCCAGAATATACGATCATATAATAACCTCCAAAACGAAATAATATTGAATGTATATTTATATTTTACCATTTTGATAAAAATAACCAAAGGTTAACTTATTAAATAATATATTTGATGATTTTTTTTCAACACTAATTGGCCAAACAAATCCACACAAATTTCAGGAACACTAAATCAATTATAAAAAAATGCCCGCTCGGGGCATTTTTTATATATAATATAGTATTTTTAAACACCTATTCCACATTATATTGGAGCCACTGTCAACAGTAATGGGATGGGCTTTTTAAGCCCTAAAACCTTAACTGGTTAATTTATGTCGTGTTTGAGTAAATAGGGGAAACATTGGGAACCCATTTTGTATTTTTAGTTCAAATCCGACTGCCACATTAATGATTTACAATAATCGGTTAGTTTAAATTTTATTATCGAATTCAAATAATTTTGCTTTGATCAGTCTCTGACTTACTAAACTTCTTTCTTAGTACTTCATGATAAATCAGTGTTGGAATTATAGAAATCATTACCACTAAAATTAAGTACTGGTTCCAATCATCAAAAGTAATTAACGTTAGAATATATGCGATTAAGGTTGTTATACTACTAATATAACTACTAAAAGTATTCACATTCTTCCAAGCAACTTCATTTGTTAAAGTGAAATTTGTTCTAACGCCTAATATTACGTTTCTTGTTTTATTAATTTTGGGATGTGAAAGTAACATTACAATATGTATAATTGTTAATGTTAATCCAGTTATTGTTGGAATAACCCTAACATTTGATGTATATCTAAAACCAAGATATATAGTAAAGAACAATATAACAAGTTGTAATACCAACATCGAAATTTGATAACCAAACGACGCTTTCTTATACTCTACCCTTTTACTCAGTCCGTAATAAAAATAAATACTAAATGATAAAAAGATTATTGTGATACCTGGAATAACTAAGTATTCAACTTTTTTTCCATATCTTGTAATATTAAAAAGAAAATCATAATGTACTGGAATGATATCATCCATGCCTCTAAATAAAATCAATCCACTTAATATACTAACTATCACTACAAAAATATTAAGTAAAAACATAACTCTGTTTTTATTTCTAACTTTATCCTCAACATATGTAGTTGTTGACTTATCATCGATAAGTTCAATTAGTTCAACATTAAATATAGAGGCTAATTCTTTTAATGTATCTAAACTTGGAACGGTTACTTCTTGTTCCCATTTAGAAATAGTTTGTCTAGAAACATGTAATTTTGATGCTAGTTCTTCTTGTGTTAACTTATTTTTAATTCTTAGTTTCTTTATTTTTTCACTTAACTTCATCCACAACTCCTCCTATCATCATTTTACATTATAAAATTATTATTGAAAGAACTTTATTCGCACTTTAAAAGTGCGTTTATTTTATAGAAATAAATAATATGTATGCAAATAAGAATCTTAAATATAGCAGCTAACTATTTCGCTAAAAATGTTTATCAATATATTGACCTAGTTGTAGAATACCATTAACATCGATTTCAAATTAAATTGCTAATTATATTGTTTCCATTAGTTGTTCTGCGTATTTTTTTAGTGATATAACAAATTGGTTTAATAATCCGGAATATACTCGTGATGACCCCAAAGGGTCTACTTGCACAATGTTTTACCACTTTTA
>CAZRKJ010000030.1:0-13610 GCA_964600775.1 uncultured Acholeplasma sp. | reverse complement strand
GAAAAGTATATAATCCATATACATTTTATGTTTGTATGTGGAAACATAAAGTAGTGAACATGGGTACATTCAACCTATGTTGAACTGATAACATGGATACACTCGCCATTGGTAGAGAGTATCTCGTTGCTTGAGTTAAAATAGATTTACAAGAACATAAATAACGAATATTAATAATAAAATCAATACCAGAGATATTGAAAGAAGTTAAGTAGATATTATTGATTTAATCAAATGGAGCAGTTAAGTTATGCTAAGTTTAAAATGGTATTTTCTGGAAAAGAAAACGAAGACAATAATATATTTATCACTCATATACCTTGTATTAACAGCGATTTTGGTATTTTTTGAAATTTTAAGCTTGAGGTTGTACCTATTTAATAGTGTAATTATACCTACTGCTACAATAGCCTTGATGACATTGATCTTTACTTTTTTAACATGTAGTATATTGATAATTTATGAACTTAAATGGTATATCAAAACACTTCTATCCGGCATCATGCTTGTTTCTACGTTTCTCATAGCATACTTTTTCATTTATTTTGCAATATTTAATCCTCAGACTATAAAAATTGAAGTAACTGATGAAATTGATATCGTTGTTCTAGAAACTAGTATACGTTTTTCATCAGAACAATCTTTTTATATTATAGAAAATGGTGTATCTCTAAAGTTCTTGGTTTCTACCAATACTTTTAGATCAAGTCTTAAGAATGGAAACTATCGTGTAGATGTATATAATGAGAGGTTTACGATTGTCTTTGATAAATCAGATATAGAAATCATCATCTTACACTTTGATCTAATTGATGGTGAAGTTGTATATAATAGAACTCAAATATATGAACGTTAATTGTTATGCAAAAAATAATAATAATTTTAATATTTTCTAAAGTAAATATATAAAAAAAATCTACAGTCTAAACTATATGAATAGACTGTATTATTATCTATATAACAAAGGTGAATCGATGAAGATTAATAATATATTTTTAACAACTGCATTAGCATTAATTGCA
Source organism: uncultured Acholeplasma sp. (assembly GCA_964600775.1). Taxonomy (GTDB): domain Bacteria; phylum Bacillota_I; class Bacilli_A; order Acholeplasmatales; family Acholeplasmataceae; genus Acholeplasma. The sequence continues at coordinate 12,588 of CAZRKJ010000030.1, read as the reverse complement.
ATAATCATCATTGTATTAATGATTAATATCATTAGCAGCTACGAAGGTGCTACAGATAATGGACAAATAACAATTGAAGTGATAGATATTGATCAATCAATGATTCAATCAAAAACTATAAACTATGTCAAAGGTCAAACTTTAACTATGTTGATAGAAACACACTTTAATGATGTTATATTTGAAGAAACAACATATGGACCATTTTTAAAAGCCATTGAGGGGTATGTCACACCAAATGATTATTCTACATATCTTTCCATTTATGTAAATGAACTTTATAGTGTGGTTGGTATTAATAAAATAAAAATTGTAAATCTAATGGTTGTTTCCATAAGGGTTGTGTCAAGTATATGATAAAGTCAAAGATTATTATTTATGATATCGTATTAATTGCACTACTTGCAAGTATTTTATTTGTTCAGGAACAATTACTTTCATTTTTACCAAATATCCAGTTGACGTTTTTATTGATTGTTCTATACTCAAAAAAAATTGGGTTATATAATACATTATTAATTATTCTTATTCATGTTTTACTGGATAGTTTGTTCACCTCAAGTTTTAGTGTATTATATACCGTACCAATGTTTGTAGGTCTGATCTTTATACCAATATCATTAAATACAATATTTAAAAAAGTTGAATCTCATATAGTACTTGCATGCTTAAGTATACTATATGCAGTATTTTATAGTTTGATGTTTTTGATTAGTTTTGTCATCATACTACAAGTAGATCCTATAGCATATTTAGTAGCAGACAGTATCTTCCAAGTATTATTAGGTGCAAGTAGCTTTTTAACCATTCTAATACTATATCCACCATTATCAAAACTATTTACCGAACTACTAAACACTAGAAATATATATAAAAAACAATAATTAATAAGTAATTCTAAACATAAACCACTACAATATCATAAAAATAGTGTATACTTTTAAAGGTAGATGATTTAGACATTTAATATATAGGTGTTTGCTTATCAAACACCTTTTAATTTATATATGAATGGAGAATAAATAAACATATGAAATTTAACGATTTACAAATTATAGACAGAATTCAAAAATCTTTACAACTTACTGGCTATATTGAACCAACACCAATTCAGGTGGATGCAATACCTGTCCTTTTAGAGGGTAAAGACCTACTTGCAAGTGCACAAACAGGTACTGGAAAGACAGCTGCTTTTGCAATACCTATCCTACAACAAATTTATGCGACAAAAGATCATAAAGCAAATAGAAAAATAGAGGCATTAATTTTAACCCCAACAAGAGAACTTGCCCTTCAAATACATGAGAACTTTAAAGTGTATGGTAAATACGTTAATGTTATTAGCACTACAATCTATGGGGGTGTATCTCAAAAACGCCAACAAGACGCTTTAAAGCGTGGTGTAGACGTTTTAATTGCAACACCTGGTAGATTACAGGACTTAATGGATCAAGGCATCATTAAACTACATAACGTTAAATATTTAGTATTAGATGAAGCTGACCAAATGCTTGACATGGGATTCATTAAAGATGTATTAAAAATTGTTGATGCAACACCAAAGAAGAGACAGACAATGTTGTTTTCAGCAACAATGCCTAAACAAATTGAACAGTTATCTAAACAAATATTAAATAATCCGGTAAGGATTGCTGTAAAACCAGTAACTGAAACATTAGATACTATTGAACAAAGTGTATACTTAGTACCGAAGGCTAGAAGAACAGATTTACTTATAGATTTGATCTATAAGTTAAAAATGAAATCTGTTTTAGTATTTACTAGAACAAAACATGGTGCAAATAAATTATCTAAAAACTTAATGAAATTAGATATTCAATCTGAATCGATACATGGGGATAAGTCACAAGCATCTAGAGAGCGTGCACTAGCAAGCTTTAAAAAAGGTGATGTAAAAATATTAGTTGCAACAGATATTGCAGCTAGAGGTATTGATATTGATGCGCTAGATTATGTGATCAACTTTGATTTACCTGAAGTACCTGAAACCTACATCCACCGTATTGGTAGAACTGGTCGTGCAGGTTTAAATGGTATTGCACTATCATTTGTAGACCCTCAAGAGATGAAGTTGTTAAATCAAATTGAAAAACACATCAATACAAAAATAGCGATTCAAAAGCATATATTCATGACACAAGTAGTTGAGCAGAATTTAGAATCAACACCAGCTAAAAAAGCTTTACAACCTGCAAAATCAAAGATACCAAAAAGAGATAGCAATTTACCAGACTATTTAAAGTTTAAGGGACATAAACCGAAATCTAAAAAAAATAAGAAGCAAAATGAAACTTTTGTTGATTATCAAAAGAAAACGAACCCTTTTTATCAAACTAAAAAAAATAAAGCAAAAAACAAATAAAAATCGACCGAACATATATATAGTCATATGTTCGGTCTTTTCTATTCTTATACATAAGAGTATTTTATTGTTTTGCTAGTCTAATTTTAATGGATGAAATTAAAATAATTGTCGAAATAGAGATAATAATGATAGGGATGAATATAATACTTAAACTAATTGATTGATCAATAAGTATGCTTGTGTATAAATTTCCAATAATAGCAGCCACACCATAACTTAAATACATTTTCCCATAAGCCCTATTAAAATTGTTTTGCCCAAATAAGTCTCTGGTAATAATTGGCATCATTGAGAGCCACCCACCAACGGTAGCCCAACTTAGGCCGATTGTTAGAATAAACATAAAACTTGATGAGGGATTTAAAAAAACATATGATATAGCTACAAATAGTGTAATGGAGGAGATCAATATAATAGATTTTTTAAGTTTAAATTTATCATAAATCCATCCAAACAATGGACGAGATAAGCCATTACACAAAGCAAATAAACTCATCATAAGTGTAATAAAATTGAGATTCAGATTATAAAAATCAAGTCCGATGTAAACGGTAAGACCAATCATGGATAAACCAAACATGATACCAAAAGTAAATATGATGAAAAATAAGGTGAATATGGATTTAGATGCTCGAACTTTTTCTTTTTTATTGATGTGATAAAGTTTTGATACATCAACATTTTTAGTTAATAACCAAAAACTTAATAGTAGCAGAAGTACAGATGATATACCAAAATATATGAGTGTAGATTGAAATCCGTTATGCTGAAAACTTGCTTGCATAAGCGGTGCTACAATAACTGTTGATAAACCAAAACCTGCGAGCGTTAATCCAATAGCTGTACCCTTATTTTTTTCATATACCGTTTGTATCACTTGTATCGGTATACCATACAAAATACCAACTCCTGTACCTATCATGACACCGTAGCCAAGCGTAAAGAGTAAGTAATGTGTAGAAAAAGCTGCAAGGATATATCCTGTCCCAATAATAAAGATGCCTAAAATCGCCCATGTATAAAAGGTATTTTTTTTCATTAAACGGCCACTAAGCATAACCATAAATGCAAAAAATGCTAGGGATGTTAAGTATGGAATTGAGCTTTCTGTATGATTTAAATTTAATTCGTTTTCTAAATACAATCTTACAACACTATATGCATAGACTATACCTATAATCAATTCTATAAATATGCCGCTAATTAATACCAATAGTTGTTGTTTTTTATTTAATACTTGCATAAATGAGGTCCGTATGTCATCATGATAGATTTCGCATTTATTTATACGATAGTGTTAGCATACCAAAGATGTATTAAAAAAATCAACATATTTGATTATCAAATATTTTGTATATCAAAATAAATAATTTTTTACACATCATACATGTGTTGATAAAAACGCTTCCATAAGGTATAATTTAATTAGTGGAATAATCTTTTGATTAGAGAGGAACAAAATCATGAAAATACTTTTCTGTAGTTCTGAGAGTTTCCCTTTTAGTAAAACTGGGGGCTTAGCCGATATGGCTTATTTTTTACCAAAATCTATTCAAGCGCTTGGCCACGATATAAGAATCATCACACCTTATTATGAATCTATAAAAAAACATCATGATCAAATGAAGTTTTTAGGTAGTCAAACAATATACATGGCACATGGCGAAACCATTGTAAATTACTATGAATTGATTTATGAAAATATAAGTTATATATTTGTTCAAAATATGCATTATTTTGAGCGAGATAGTTTATATGGATATCATGATGATGCTGAACGCTTTGCGTGTTTTAGTTATGCAATACTAGAAAGTTTAAATATTTTAGATTTTCAACCGGATTTATTACACATAAATGATTGGCAAACCGGTATGGTTCCATTCTTATTAGATAAACATTATAGACATCAAGACTTTAAATTCTTTAGATTGCATACGCTACTTACCATACACAATCTTCAATACCAAGGCAATTTTGATAAAAATATATACCAGTTATTTAATACAGATTTTGATTACACATACATACATTTTGATCGTATTAATTACCTTAAAGCAGGCATTGAACGTGCCACAAAAATTAATACTGTTTCTCCAACATATAAACAAGAAGTTATGACGCAAGCATATGGGTTTAGTTTAGATGGTGCATTAAAGAATCGAGCAGAAGATTTTACAGGTATTTTAAACGGTATTGATGATGCTTCTGTGTTTAATCCTAAAAAAGATAAATATTTAATTAAAAACTATGGTAAAACAGATTTTAAAGCAGGAAAACTTGAAAATAAACAATTTTTACTCGAGCATTTTGGTATGGATCTAAATACAGATCAACCACTCATTGCATATGTAGGTAGACTTGCAGATCAAAAGGGCATTGGGTTAATGGAATTTTGTTTGGAAGAAGTTATCCAACATAGTAATGCAAAGTTTATTTTAATGGGATCTGGTGATAATGGATATGAAAACTACTTTAGATACTTGACAACCAAATATCCAAAGCGTGTAGGCAACTATATTGGGTTTAATGAAAAAATAGCACATATTATTTATGGTGCATCTGATATGTTCATGATGCCATCACAATTTGAACCATGTGGCTTAGGCCAGATGATTGCAATGCGTTATGGATCACTGCCGATTGTAAGAGAAACAGGTGGTTTAAAGGACAGTGTTGAACCATATAATCAATATACTAAAGAAGGTACAGGCTTCACGTTTACACATTATGATTCATATGATTTAAAAGAAAAATTATTTGAAGCTATACATGTTTACAATAATCATAAAACAACATTTAATCAACTTGTTAAACAAGCAATGCGTAAAGATTTTGGATTAAAACAGATGGCAATAGCCTATGAAAAACTATATAAAGAAATGTTAGGGGAAAAATGATTATGGAAACATTAGCACTTATATTAGCTGGCGGTAAAGGCACAAGACTCGACATATTATCAGAAAAAAGAAGTAAACCAGCAATGCCATTTGCAGGAAAGTTTAGAATAATTGACTTTACACTATCAAATTGTGTGCAATCTGGTATTTATGATATTGCAATTCTAACGCAGTATTTACCACTTTCTTTAAATAAACATATTGGTAGTGGTAAGCCTTGGGATCTAGATCGAAGAGATTCATCTGTTACACTATTACAACCCCATACGAATTGGTATTTAGGTACAGCAGATGCTGTATTAAAAAATTTGGAATATTTAGCTCGTAAAAACCCTAAATATGTACTTATTTTATCTGGTGATCACATATACAAAATGGATTACCGCAAAATGATTCAAACACATAAAGAAAAAGGTGCACTTTTAACAATTGCTACACAACGTGTTAAACAAGAAGAGGTTTCAAGATTTGGTATTATGTCTATTAATCATAATCATGAAATTATCGAGTTTGAAGAAAAACCCGAACAATCAGATTCTAATTTAGCTTCAATGGGTATATACTTATTTGATTTTAAACTACTTAAAAAAGTTTTAGAAGAAAAAATTGCTGAAAATCTAGATTTTGGTAAACACGTTATTCCACACTTAATTCAAACAACTAAAGCAAGTGTATTTGCGCATGAGTTTAATGACTACTGGATGGATGTTGGTACACTAGATGCATATTTAGATGCAAATCTTGCAATGACTAAAACATATACGGAACTGGATTTATATGATCCAACATGGAAAGTCTTTACCAAAAGCGAGGATTTACCTCCGGTTAAAGCTGGTCAAGATGCAGTCATTAAGGATAGTTTAGTTTCTAATGGGTGTATTATTGAGGGTAGTGTTATTAATTCAGTGTTAAGCCCAGGTGTACGTGTAGGTAAAGGTAGTATCATTAAAGATAGTGTAATTCTAAATGATACAATTATTGGTAACAATGTAAAAATCACACAAGCTATTATTGATAAAGAAGTAATTATTGGTGGTGGCACAGAAATTGGTTTAACCGATGATTTAACACCGAACAAAGAAAAACCAAACATTTTAAATTGTGGTATCACAGAAATTGAAAAACAAACCGTCATACCAGGACATATGTCCATCGGAAAAAATGTTAGAATATTTAAGACAGCTAACTTAACAACTAAAGTCATCCCATCTGGAGAAACAGTTAGATAATCCAAATGACTAAACACGCCATTGGCGTGTTTTTTAATATGCCTTGACGATGCGATTTAAACTGAATATTATTTTCATGAATTTGAGGCATTATAAGGCTAAATGAAAATTATTATCATAATGTACACTGAATTATGTGAAGCGCTTTCAGTTTCTAATATATTATATTATAATAATTTTACAAGTACATTACATCGTACAAAAAAATAGGAGGATTTATGAGAAAGAATTTATTGTTTTTATTTGCCTTAATTCTATCTTTAATTATGGTCGCATGTACAGATGCTGAAATAACGTTTAATTTCAGCGAATCTGAAGTGACGATTAAAGTTGGTGATACTTATACACTTGATTATGAGTTAACCGAAAATTATGAAATTGATTATACCATGTCAGTTAATGGTATTATTTCTATTTCAGATAATACTGTTACAGCCCTTGCTGTAGGTGAGGTTGTTGTTACAGCAACTATTGTTGGTCATAATGTAAGTGATAGTATCACAATCATTGTGGAAGCAGCTCATATTGAAGTGACTTCAATCATCATTACAGGCCCTTCATCAGGTCTGGTTGGTGAAACATTAACACTAACAGCTGAGGTACTTCCAGCAAATGCAACAAATAAGGAAATTACATGGACAAGTTCTAATACAACGGTTGCGACAGTAAATAATGGTGTTGTGACATTACTTAGACCAGGTGTAATATACGTTACTGCAACTGCTGATGGTCTTGCAGTTACACATGACATTATTATTACAGCAATTTATGTGCCTGTAGTCAGTGTTGAAGTTACTGGTCCTGCAGAAGGTCTGGTTGGTGAAGAAGTTACACTAACGACTGAAGTCTTACCGGTAAATGCGAGTCTACCAACAGTTACATGGAAATCATCTAATGAATCACTTGCGACCGTAACGGATGGTGTTGTTAAATTGTTAGCAGCGGGAACTGTCACTATTACCGCAACAGCAGATGGTATTTCTGATACGCATGAAATAGTCATAACTGCAGTTATTATTGATGTAGAAAGTGTAACAGTTTCTGGTGAAGTAGCAGGTTTTGTTGGTGAAACAATTACCTTAACAGCTGAGGTTCTACCACAAGATGCAACAAACACAAATGTCGTTTGGTCAACATCAGATGCAGAGCTTGCAACAGTCACAGATGGTGTAGTTTCATTATTAGTTCCAGGTGTGGTTACAATTACTGCAACGATTGATGGTTTTAATGATTCAATTGAAATAACTATTTCAAAAGTAGCAGTTGAAACTGTAACAATTACTGGAGAGGAAACAGGTATCGTTGGTGAGAATTTAACGTTACATCTTACTGTATCACCTTCAAATGCAACGTTTAAAGACGCTATATGGTCATCATCTGATGAAGCACTTGCAACAGTAACTAATGGTGTAGTTACACTATTGGGTGCTGGAACAGTAACAATTAGCGCAACTGTAGATGGTATTACACAAACTTTTGATATTGTAATTGAACCTGCACCAATTGTAGTAGAGTCTATTGAAATCGTTGGTGAAAGTTCAGGTTTTGTTGGTGATGAAATTAGTCTAACAGTTAATATCTTTCCACAAGATGCAAGCATGCCAGAAATAGTTTGGTCAGTTAATCTTAATGCATTTGCAACCGTTGAAAATGGTATCGTATCTTTACATCGTACAGGTACTGCAATTATTACTGCTACCGCAGACGGAATTTCTGCGACATTTGAAATTACAGTTCTACGTGCAGCTGCAATGATTAATGATTCAAAATATGCTACAATCCAAGGCGCAATCGATGCAGCAGTTAGTGGAGATGTAATTGAAATTATTGGTGGTTTATATAATGAAGTATTAACAGTGAATAAGTCAAATATTTCATTTGTACCCGTAGAAGGTCATGATGTTATATTAACAAACCTAATAACAATCTCAGGTAATAGAGAAAATATTAGTTTTGAACATTTAAGTTTCACAGGTAATGCTCAAATTAAGAGTACTGGTACATTAAAGGGCTTTAACTTTAGATACAATGAAGTTTATGAAACTGCATTACCAGGTTCTGGATATTTACCTATTAATCGTGTGAACGTTAATGCATTTATTCAGTTTTATCGTTTAGCTGATGCTGATTTATTTGGAGATATTAACATTGAATATAATCATTTTGAAAATATTCAATCAGATATTATTTCTCTTGATCGTACAATGGTAAACACGGAAATTAACATTCAAAATAATACATTCAAAAACTTTATGATAAGTGCAATTCGTTTTGATGGTGGTTGGAATAATGGTACTTATAATATCAAGTACAACACCTTTGAAAATGATGTAATGAGTGGTTTTTCTGCAATCTCATTTAGAGCATTTGCACCATCTAGTGGTAATACACAAAATATTTATATAGAATTCAATGATTTTAAAAACATTGGGGAAACCTCAAGAAATCGTGATGGCGATCAACCAGGTTCAGGTGTCATTACATTCTCAACCTTTAATGGTAATGCTACAAACATATTTATTCGTGATAATGCATTTGAAAAAACATTTAATAGTATCCACTTAAGAGGTGGTGCAAACAATTGGTCGGCAACTGTAAGTGGCAACATATTTACTGATGTATCTGGTTATGTATATTTTGAAAGTGTAAAACTTGCAACGTATGCAGATAATTTATTCTATGATAGATTAGGTGAACCAATTGAGTCTTCACGTTTAGTCTTAAATGATACATCAACGTTTAGATTCTTACAAATTACTGCACCTGTTTTAGAAAGTTTTACAATCGTTGGTGATGATACTGGTGAAACTGGTGATGAAGTTGTTTTAGCACTAGAAGCTACACCACATTATTTCGTCTTTGATCAAGTCCTATGGACTTCATCAGATGAAGCAGTTGCAACAGTAGAAAATGGTAAGGTGCAATTACTTCAAGTTGGTACAGTAACAATTTCTGCAACTTATGGTGAGATTACAGAAACATTTGAAATTACAATTTCAGAGAAAATGGCAGCATTTATCGGTGAAGTTGGCTATTTAACTATTCAAGATGCGATTAATGCAGCAAATGCAGGTGATTCTATCAATGTTAATAAGGGTGAATTTAGTCAAAACCTAACGATTAATAAATCTATCCATTTATATGGACATGATGATCATTTATCCGTATTAACAGGTAAAGTGACAATAGCTCCAAACTTAACAAACATTTCAATTCAAGATTTTTCAATGACTGGGAATTTCCAAGTTGTTAGTACAGGTACATTAAAAGGATTTAGTTTTATCAATAACTTCGTATATGATACAAACTTACTTTCTAGTGGCTATGTACCAAATTCAAGAACGAACGTAAATGCAATTATTCAATTGTATGCTGGTGCAGGTACAAACGTATTTGGTGACATTACGATTGAAAACAATGTCTTTAACAATATTCAATCAGACATTATTAACATTGACCGTACAATGGTTGATAGTCAAATATTAATACGTTATAATGATTTCTTAAACTTTAAAGTTGGAGCCATTCGTTTTGATGGCGGCTACAACAATGGTACATATGAAATTGTTGATAATGTATTTAGTAATGATGTTAAGCAAGGTGAAACAGCAATTCTGTTTAGAGCATACTCACCATCATCTGGCAATTTACAAACAATTAACATTACAGATAACGTATTCCATAATATTGGTAATGAAGCGAATAACCCTACAGCAAGTCATCCAGCATCAGCAGTTATTGCTGCATCAACGTATAACTCATTTAATATTGATTTTAATATACTAAGAAATACCTTTATCAATACACATAACTCTGTGCATTTAAGAAAAAATGAAGTTCAAACAGATGCAGTTTGGGATGTGGATATTGTAGAAAATGTGTTTGAAGATACGACAGGCTATATTTATTATGAAGATAGCAATGTTGCACTATTTGCTGATAATACAATGCTTGTTCAAGGTATCGATGTTGATCCGTCAAGAATAAGTATGACACAAACAGCAAGTCAAACATTAATCAGTGTACTACCTGAACTTGCAGAATATGTTGTTATAACATATACATACAATGCAGAAACAGACACATATGATATTGTTGAAAGTTTTAATTCTGGAGTTGTCGGTTCATTAGTCGTAATAAATGCTAATCCACCATTTGGGTTCTTCACTGAATTTGAAACATATGAAGGTGTTGTTCAAGCGGATGGTTCATTAGTTATTGAGATTTATTATGAGGTATTTATGGATTCATTTATTTACGAATTAGAATTTAATGGTGGAAATACTATCTATGCTGATCGTGATGCAATGGTAAATGATTGGCTAGCAGATTATAATACATTTGGAAATACTGCATATACAATTAACACTATCCCTAGAGATACATTTGGTAGTAGTATTAATATTCATACATTCTTCTTTGATGCAAGATTTAGAGACAAATGGTTATGGGTTGCACAATATTTAAGTGTTGTTGGTTCATCAACAAATCGTCCAGCAGCTGCAAATATTGTTTCTAGAGATTCAGTTGCAGCATTTAATGCGGTCAATGATAACTATAGATTTGCATTCTCATATGAAGTCCGTGGATTTATGGATGGACGTAAGTTTGTTGAAAATGCCAACTGGCAATCTAGTGATTATAGCGTTAGAGAATTAAAATTTGGTTTCTGGAGTTATTTTTTAGCTGCTAGACAAGAAACAGAATTCTTAAGTCAAGAAGCAGTTGTTGTTTTACCAACACAAGTTTATTTAGAAAACTATGAATTTATGGGTTGGTATGATAATGCAGACTTTAATGGTGAACCAGTAACTGAAATTACAAGTGAAGGTAAACTATATGCGAAATGGTTAGAAAGAAATCCTGTAAGTGACTTAACAATTATGAACCCAGTAACAGAAATGTTTAAAGGGGATACACTTACATTAGAAGTTTCAATTACGCCACAAGATGCATTTAACAAACTTCTATTATTCTATACATCAGACAGTAAAATACTTACAGTTACACCTGAAGGTTTAGTTACAGCAATGAATGCAGGTTCTGCAGTCATCACGGTAACCAATCACAATGGTGAAGTTGTTGTAACAATGGATGTTACTGTATATCCAAAAGATGATATTACATTAGAGTTTAGTGCTGGATTTAATGGTTATGTAAATGTTGGTAATGAGTTTACAATGACAGCTATTGGTTTTGGTAAAGAAAATACAGATACAATATACACATATGTACCTGAAGAAGATGGCACATTAGAACTTATTGGAACAAACACATTTAAAGCACTACAATCAGGTTCAACTTTCATTGATGTTTTTGATGGTTTAGAACTTGTATATACATATCAAGTCATCGTTCAAGCACCACTAGATGCAGAATCTAGAGTGGACGCATTACTGATGTTGCTTGCAAATGCAAACAACTCCGTTGTTAGTGGATTAAACGTTATTACATACTACACAGCATCTCAAGAGTGGTCAGATCCTAGATATGAAAGTGTTAACTTATTCTTATTTGATGATTATGTAGTCGATAGAACATCATTCCCTGCAGATCCTACAAGATTCTCAAATCGATTAATGAGTTCAGTGGAATTTGTATTAGTTCATGATACAGCAAATTTAAATGGTGGATTAATGAACCATGGTTCATTCTTTGCAAACCCTGCTAACAGTGTAGGTATTCACTATACAACAGGTGATTATGGCATCCTTGCAAGCTTACCAGATAATTATGTTGGATGGCATGCTGGGGATGGTACAACCCAAACCTTTAGTTGGATTCCAACAGGCATTATGGCAACAGATGAAGAAACACCTTTCATAGATATTTCAACCGATGGATTCTTTACATTCAATGGTCATAAATCAAGTGTACAAGCACCAAGAGGTGGTAACAATGAAATACTTGATCGTTCATACTTTACATTCCAAGGACCTAATTGGGATATATTCAATGGACAATATCATATCGGTACAACATGGTTTGCTACAAGCCAACAATCCCGTGGTGTTATTGCATCACGTGGTGGTAACCTAAACTCTATTGGTATTGAAATGAATGTCAATAGAAATGG
>CAZRKJ010000029.1:0-13723 GCA_964600775.1 uncultured Acholeplasma sp. | reverse complement strand
TAATGGATGTATGGTTTGATAGTGGTACTTCATACTCTATTTTAGAGCGTCGTGGTGTTCAATTTCCTGCAGATATGTATTTAGAGGGCTCTGATCAATACCGTGGATGGTTTAACTCAAGTTTAACAACCTCAATAGCTACAAGAGGTGTATCTCCTTATAAAGAAATTGTTTCACACGGATTTGTTTTAGATGGTAAAGGTCGTAAAATGTCTAAATCTTTAGGTAATGTTATTGATCCTTTATCGGTTATGAAAGAACAAGGTGCTGATGTTTTAAGACTTTGGGTTGCATCTGTTGATTATGAAGCGGATGTTCGTATCTCTAGTGATTTAATGAAGCAAGTATCAGAAAGTTATAGAAAAATCCGTAATACTTTTAGATTTATGCTAGGTGTATTAGATGGATTTAATCCTGAAGACAACTATATTGGCTGGTCCATGCGAGGTCAGTTAAACCGTATTATGACTGATAAATATTATGAGCTTGCAACTAAAGTAAATGAAAGTTATCAAAAATACAACTTTGTTGAAGTCACACGTTTAATCATGCCTTTTGTTGTTAATGATTTATCAGCATTCTATTTAGATTATACAAAAGACAGTTTATATTGTGATAGCGAAGATGATTTTGAACGTCGTGCAATCCAATCAACAATATACGATATATTATTGGGATTATTAAAATTACTTACACCAATTATCCCTCATACAACCTCTGAAGCATATGATAGCTTAAAATATAAAGCATTTGAAAACATATATTTGGAAAAAATGCCAATTGGTGGTAAACTAAAAGAACCAAAACTACAATTAAATTATGCACTATTTGATGCATTTAGAAATCATGTGTTAAAACACTTAGAACTTTCTCGTGAAGCCAAAGTCATTGGTAAATCACTTGAAGCACATTTAGATATTTTAGTACCTAAAGCAACCTATGATGCACTTGAATATTTAGATATTTTAAATAAATTAGATAAAATCTTGATTGTTTCTAGCGTTCATATAACTTTAGCTGATGCACTAGATATTGAAGTCTCTAAAGCTGATGGACATGTTTGTGCAAGATGCTGGAATATTGTAGCTACAGTCAATCATGATTCCGTATGTAAACGTTGCGAAAGCGTTCTGGAGGGTATTAAATGAATATTTTAGTTGTAAATGATGATGGCATAAATGCAGATGGTCTACATTTATTGACCAAGGCAGCAAGTTATCATGGCAATGTCTATGTATCTGCACCAAAATTTCAGCAATCTGCAAAATCTGCATCAATTACTTATATGGGTCAAATTGAGGTAGAAGAAATCACGCCAATTTTTGGTAGTGTACGCACAATAGTTGTTGATGGTACACCAGCTGACTGTGTGCGTTTGGGTGTTAAAGTATTTGAACAAGAGTTCGATCTTGTTTTGTCAGGTATTAATCATGGAGTGAACCTTGCTATTGATGTCCAATACTCAGGTACTGTAGCTGCTGCTTTTGAAGCTGCAGTCATGGGCTTTAGTGCGATAGCATTTTCGGCTGCAGATATAGACCTACCATATATTTTTGATGAAACAGTTAAATTACTTGACGAAATAATATCGAATAAACTGTATAAAGATACCAGCATATTAAATATAAATTATCCACATCAGTCATTTAAAAAAGTGTTAGGTACTAGAATTACTAAAATGGGGCTACGTATTCAACACAGTGAGTATGTTAAAAGTGATAAACCAAATATTTACCGTATTATGAGTTCAAATATCTTCGTAAAAGAAGATGAATTATCTGATATGACTGCTTTTGATCTAGGTTATGTATCTATAACACCATTAAAACTTGATCGTACAGATTATGCAAAGATTGATAAGTTATTTAAATCATAAAGGGGTGGTGACATTTGAGTCATTTCTATATACATTTTTTTAAAGAAAAATCTAGACAGTTAGATATGTTAGAAGTCGTTGATTTTTTTGATTCAATTGAAGGCTTTGAAGTTGAAATGGATGAGAAATCTGTTCGTTGTAATTATACGCACCCTCAACTGGGTTATGGTTGTGGATTTTATATGACTCCAAAGTCACAAGTACCCAACATCCAACGTATTAGTCCACAATTTTTGGAAGTCAATTTTCATTTAAGATTACCTATTTTAAGTCCGACATATTTTGTTAAACATGTCATTCAATTGATTAAAAAAATATGTGATCGATTTAATTTCTTTGTCTTATCAGAAATGTTTGAAGATGTGCTTGCATTTAACGCAGAACGCATTTTTAAAGTCTTTGAAATGGTTAAGCGTGCATATATTGAAAAGTATCCGGATGAGCGTAATAAATACGTTTTTATACGTGAGGAAAAACTATCTGGTATTCTTCGTTATATTGATGAAAAGAAAGCCCTACAAGCCTATTATGATGATTTAGATACGATTTTACCGAAGTATTACTTTATTAAAGATGAAGATAATATTAGTTATATAGCTACAGAATGGAAAGAACATGAAACAATTGTTTTCCCGCCATATTTGGACTATATCTTATTCCATCAAAATGAGGGTATTATCAAAGTGATTGCTTATGATGAATTTGTTGAAAAGTTTAAAAAACAACTTTTAGATGTACCAGGATTTTTACAAGATACAAAGGTTATACCTAAGAAATATTCAAAAGCAATAAACAAAAAGACTAAAAAAATGAAGTGGCAGCCAGTTACAAAGAGTTTTTCAAAACAAAGTTTAAATATATTCATGGATTAATAAAACGAAAGGAATTATATATATGAAATTAAACACATATATTGATCATACAAAACTTGGTCCAACCGTATCCTTAAGTGACATTGATTTACTTATTGATGAAGCGATTGAACATAAGTTTAAGAGTGTATGTGTCTCACCTATTTGGGTTGCACATGCAAAATCACGCTTAGTACAAACCGATGTTTTAGTATGTACAGTAGTTGGGTTCCCATTTGGAACACATCTACCAAAGGTTAAGGCCTTTGAAACAAAAGAAGCAATTAAACAAGGTGCTGATGAAATCGATATGGTCGTTGATATTGATGCAGTGCGTTCAAAAGACCGCAAGCGTTTATCAAAAGATATAAAATCAGTTGTTAAAGCTGCACAAGGAAAAACCGTTAAAGTTATTATTGAAACAGCTTATTTAGATAAAAAGGAAATCACTTTTGTCTCTAAAGTTGCTGTAAAAGCTGGCGCAACATTTGTTAAAACCTCTACAGGCTATGCATCTCGTGGTGCTTCACTTGAAGATGTTGTTACAATTAAAAAAGCTGTTGGTGATGCTGCCCTAATTAAAGCAAGCGGTGGTATACGTAGTACAGAAGATGCCCAAAAAATGATTGAAAAAGGTGCAAACCGTTTAGGTACATCTAGTGGCGTAAAAATAATTAAAGGAGAATCTATTGATGTCAACACCACATATTGAGTTAAAAGATAAAAGTTTAATTGCTAAGACAGTATTAATGCCAGGCGATCCATTACGTGCTAAATTTATTGCAGATACATATTTAAAAGATGTCGTACAAATTAATGGTGTTCGTAACATGTTTGGCTACACTGGTACTTATAAGGGACGTAAAATTACAGTTATGGGTTCTGGTATGGGTATGCCAAGTATTGGTATTTATTCATATGAACTCTTTAAATTCTATGATGTAGACAATATCATTCGTATAGGTTCTGCAGGTGCTTATACAGATCAGTTAAAATTATATGATGTCGTTTTAGCTAAGAACTCATGGTCAGAATCAAGCTATGCAAAAACTATGGGTGTTTCAGGAAAGAAAAAATTATCAGCTACTAAGCAATTAAATACGAAACTTAAGCGTACTGCTAAGCGTTTAGAAATTCCTGTAACAGAGGCTACAATTCATTCATCAGATGTATTTTATAGAATAAATGGTGATGAATATAAAGCAATTTATGAAAAACAAGGGGCTGTATGTGTTGAAATGGAAAGTTTTGCATTATTTGCTAATGCCCTTGCAACTGGTAAAAATGCAGCTTGTTTATTAACGATTTCAGACTCTTTAGTTACACATGAAGCAACATCTGCTGAAGAACGTCAAAATGCCTTTACACGAATGATGGAGATAGCTTTAAACACTAAACTATGATTTTCTTAAAAACAAAACAATATCAAGCGATACATATATCATTTTATTTTATTGATAAAATAGAATCCGATGCCTTTTTGTATCGCTTTTTATTAGCACGTATACTGACCAGTTATACTGAAACGTATATGTCTAAACAAGCACTAACTAAAAAATTAAATGCACTTTATGGGATGTTTATAACAAACCATGTTTTTGTCTTAAAAGATTACCATGTCATGCGTTTTAACTTTGTTTTTCCAAATCCTGAAATATTAGGTGATCTAAAAATGATGGATGATGTCATTAGCATTATTAAAGAAATGTTTTTTAATCGTCCATATTTTAAACAAGCCATATTTGATGAAGCCAAACGTTATACGATCAATGAGATAGAATCAAAAAAAGACCATAAATTTGCCTATGCTAAAGAAAAATTATTGAACCACATTTTTTTAGACCATCCTTATGGTAAACCAATTACTGGCACATTAAGTGAAGCAACATCTGTATCTTTAACTGAAACATATGACTACTATCAAAATTATTTTTCAAATAATATGGTAAAAATTTATGTCTCAGGTGATATTTCGACGTTATTAGAGGAAAAATTGAATCTCTTCAAAGTATTTGAAAAAAATTCAATTGTTGAACCTATTTTATTAGATCACATGCACCAATCTATTCAAAATTATGAAGAATTTATACCGATGGGACAAGCATATATCTTTTTTGCTTATTACTTAAACATTCACAGAAATGACCCTAAATATATCACATCACTGTTAGTTAACATGTTAATTGCAGGTTATCCCGAAAGTATTTTGTACAAACTCCTACGTGAAACCTACTTTTTAGCATATGATGTGGATTCTAAGTATGAACATGAAAAATCTTACTTAATCTTGTATGCAGGTGTGAATACTGATAATAGAAAGCTTGCATATAATGTCATTATTGAAACAATTAATAATTTTATCTTTGATGGCCCAACACTAGAACAGTTAGATGCTGCCAAAGATTACTTAAAAAACGAAGTATTCTCAGCACTAGATTTTCAAGATAGCATGATACCTAGAGCTTTTATGTCAGATATTAATGGTTTTAGTGAATCCATTGATGTCATTATGAAACAAATAGATGATGTAACTGTTTCAGATATCTTAGAGGTTTTAAGCATGCTAAAAGTAACAACAACATATACTTTAAGTGGTGGTGATGCATATGAAGTTTAATGATTTTAATTCAAAACCAGTAAAATTCCAACTTAAAAATGGTTTAAATGTCGAATTAATATATGCACCAACCCTACAAACCTATGTAGAATACGACATTCCTTTAGGTTCAATTCATGAAAAATATAAGTATAATGGTAAAACATATACATTAAAGCCAGGTATAGCACACTTTTTAGAGCATATGATGTATATGATGGATGATCATGATGCTTTTGAAACATTTCATAAACTAGGTGTGATAGCGAATGCTATGACTACTTACCGACAAACAACTTATGGTGTTATTGGACATAAAAACATTTTAGAAGCTACTTTATATTTGATCAATATGCTTGAAACACCCGTGTTTACAAGTAAACGTGTCAGTGCTGAAAAATCTATTATTAGTGAAGAAATAGCGATGTATGATGATGAAATAGATACCATCATTCAAAAAAAGATGTTTGATCAATTAATATTTAATCATCCCATCAAGCATGAAATTACTGGAAAAAAGTCAGACATCGTGTTTATTACAGCAAAAGACTTAGAACGTACTTATAATCACTTTTATAAATCAAATCGAAGACAATTGCTTATTCTAGGACCTATTGATATAGATACATTTAGACATGCTTTGTTAAATTATGATTCTAAAATAGAGATGATAGAACATCCAACCATACTAAAAAATGATGAACCCTCAGATGTCGTATTAACTGAAGCGACCTATAAGTTAAAAATGAGTATTGGTGTCTTGAATGTCGGTATAAAAATGACTCTAAAACAAATAGATGAAGCCTTACTCTTTAAAACTGAAATCATGATATTATTTTTAACGAGATTATTATATGGTAGTGGTTCTAATTTCCATGAACACATGACAGATGAGAACTTAATGATAGATGGCTTTAATTTTAATGTCATCTTAGAAGATGAAACTTTAGTATTCATGATGGATGTCGAAACTAGTAATTCTTATGATTTAAAAACATATGTTGTAGAAAGATTTTTTGCGCATGATAATAACGATTTAAATCCAACTGATTTTTCAGATTTAAAAAAAGCTTATAAAGGACACTTTATGATGGCTTTAGATGATATTGAAAATAGATTATATCTATACGGCAAATACCAACTCAATGGCTTAAGCTTAGAAGATGCATTTGAAATATTGGACAATTTGACCTTTGATGATATCATTCATTTCAAAGAAAAAATTAATAAAGAAATGTTTAGTTTTTCTCATTTTATGAAAAATGACCAAATTTGATTGATTTTAATCAATAAACTAAAGAAAAGATAAGACAACATAAGTGGGTGTTGTCTTTTTCAATCAAATATAGAAGTTTTGACTACTTTAAAGATGGATTCTTGATTTTTTGTTTATCCATTTAAATGTTAGAGTAGAATAAAAAGGAGATTTGATGATGACATTTGTTAATTTAATTGGTCGTGTTATAAGTTATGACCCTAAAGAAAGTGAAGGTGGTACAAAATATACCGATTTAAGAGTATCTGTAATGCGTCCTTATAAGAATTATGAAGGTAACTACGACACAGATTACTCTAGAGTTGCACTTTTTGAAAATAATCATAAAAAAGCTCAAGATTATTTTAGAAAAGGTATGGGGATAGCTATTAAGGGTAGATTGGAGGTTAGTAAGTGGGTAGATGATCAAGAAAAGAATAGAGCAAATGTGAATATCATTGCTGAACATGTTATTTTTCTACCTAAAGAAATTGAAGAATATAGTGCAGATGTAAATAGTTGAACCTAGTTTTATATGGTATAATATTACCATTATAAATAGGAGGCCGGAATCTTGATATTTTGGACATGGTTGCTTTCTGCATTATTTACGATGAGTTTATTATATATAGTATTTGGACCTAAGAAGATTTGGTTCTCACTTTTTACTTATGCAATTATATCAGGTACAGCAGTGTTGATTGTTTATTTTAACTTTAATGGATTGTATACGCTAGATTTGATTGCGTTTGTTATTCCTTTTCTATTTGTTATACCACTACATTTTAGTGTAAGTAACATTATTCAAAACTATGTATTATTTGACGATACACGTACTTCTATATTTTTTGTAGCAATATTTAATCGTATATTAATTGCTCTATGGGGTGCATTAATCATCCTATTAATTGGTGCTGGTCTTGCGCTTATGGATGGTTTATTAACTAATTTTAACCCTGAAAACATATGGAGTATATCTGTTACGAGTGCACTTGCATTTATGCTTTTTGTAGCAATCATTAGTCTAGGGTATAAAAAGAAATTCACATACGTTTTAATTGTTGGTGCAAATAAAAGGAAAGTATATGAGTACCAAACAACACGTTCAAGATTAATTGTTAAAAATCATACCGGTGTTGATAAAATTTATCCAAGAGGCTTTTATCAAGAAAATGGTGTAGTGAAATACCTATATTATATTGATAAGGATTTAGATTTATCTAATAGCAGATTTAAACCACTAAATTCAGAACTATTTAATTTTTTAAAAGACCATGTTGAAAGTTACGAAACACTTGAACATGCATATAATGAATATATTGAACAAAAGAACTCTATTTGATAGAGTTTTTTTGATATAAATGATAGAATATTTAACAAGGAGATGATGAAAAATGTCAATAGATTTTAAAGCTTTGGTCTTAAAATATAAAGACCAATTTATTAAGGATACTCAGGATTTACTAAGAATTAATTCTGAACTAACAACCTTTGATCCAAACCGTAAAGGTGCACCATTTGGTGAAGGTAACAAACAAGCATTAGATTTCATGCTTGATTTAGCAAAACGCGATGGTTTTAAATTCGAGAACGTAGATGGTTATGCTGGTCACATTGAGTATGGCGATTCAAAAGATTATATTGGGTCCATAGGACATTTAGATGTCGTACCAGCCGGCAGTGGATGGACGTATCCAGCCTATGCAGCCGAAATTCATGATAATAAAATTTATGCACGTGGTGCAGAGGATGATAAAGCACCAACTATGGCAGTTTATTATGGTATGAAAATATTAAAGGAGCTTGGTGTTGAGTTAAAGACACGCATTAAGCTTATTTTAGGTTTAGATGAAGAATCTGGCTGGAAATGTGTTGATTACTATTTTAAAAAATATCCTGAAGTACCTATTGCAGGATTTATCCCTGATGCAGATTTTCCATTGATTTATGCTGAAAAAGGAATTACCATGACCATAATTCGTGGTCAGTTTAATAATGATGTGCTATATAAAATTGAAGGTGGTTTACGAGCAAACATGGTACCTGAAAGTGCAAAAGCTCATGTACGACCGGATTTAGTTATCAAACATAAGTTTTTAGAGTATCTAACTAAACATGATTATAAGGGACAAGCTCAGTTAAAATCAGATGAGCTTATTTTAGAAACATTTGGAAAATCTGCACATGGTTCATTGCCAGATGATGGTGTAAATGCATTACATATTATGTTTGCAGCATTAAAGTATGCTGGTGTAGATAACGAGCTAGTTAATTTTGCAGATCAATATTTAAATTTTGATAATTTAGGTAAGAAATTTGGTATCAACTATAAAGACAAAGAAATGGGTAACTTAACAGTTAACCTGGGGCTTGCATCATCAAAGAACAATCAATTTGAATTGGTATTAAACCTTAGATATCCAAATGGTGTCAACTATGAAAAAGATGTCTTTGAGAAAATTACAACATTACTACCTGAAAGTTTCGGTTTAGATGTTGAACATCATCAAAAACTACTATATAAAGATCCAAACTCACCACTCATTAAAACATTAATGAATGTATATCAAAAACATACAGGTGATATGACACCTCCAATCTCAATTGGTGGTGGTACATTTGCACGTGCAACAGAAAATGTTGTTGCATTTGGTCCGCATTTTATTGATAAACCTACTTATATTCATCAAAAAGATGAATTTATTGATATAGATGATCTAATGCAAGCATTAGCGATTTACACAGAAAGTCTTTACGAACTAGCAAAATAATGAATTAAGGGGTATGTTATGAAACAATATTTAGATTTAGCCCGTCACATCATGACAAACGGTACATTAAAATCAGACCGTACAGGCACAGGGACAAAATCAGTATTTGGTTATCAAATGCGTTTTGATTTAAAAGAAGGCTTTCCACTTGTTACAACTAAAAAAACGTTTATTAAAGGTATTATTCATGAGCTCTTATGGTTTATTAAAGGTGATACCAACATTAAATATCTTGTAGACAATAAAGTTGGTATTTGGACAGATTGGCCATTTAAAAATTATAAAGCATCGTCAGAATACCAAGGTGAGACAATCATTGAATTTTCAGAAAAAATAAAGGATAGTCAAGCTTTTGCAGATAAATGGGGTGATTTAGGCCCTGTTTATGGTTCACAATGGCGTAATTTTAATGGCATAGACCAAATTGCTTATATTATCAATACAATTAAAAAGGATCCTGATTCTAGACGTATGGTGCTATCTGCATGGAACCCAGCAGAGATTGGCCAAATGATGCTACCACCATGTCATACATTGATTCAGTTTTATGTTGTAAATAATAAATTATCCCTTCAACTTTATCAGCGTTCTGGTGATGTTTTCTTAGGTATTCCATTTAACATTGCATCCTATGCCTTATTCTTAATGATGGTTGCTCAAGTAACAGAACTTGAAGTTGGTGAGTTTGTTCATACAATAGGTGATGCACATATCTATTCAAATCATTTTGAACAAATAGAATTACAACTGAGTCGCACACCAAGACGTTTACCTATTATGAAAATTAACAAAAATGTCAAAAATATTGAAGATTTTAAATTTGAAGATTTTGAACTTATTAATTATGATCCATATCCACCAATTAAAGGTATCGTTGCCGTATGATTTATTCAATCTGGGCAATGGATGTAAACTGGTTGATTGGTCAAGATAATCAACTTGCGTGGCACTACAAAGAAGATTTGGCTTATTTCAAGGCTAAAACAAAAGGCCAAACAGTTTTAATGGGTGACTTGACATATCAATCACTTAAAGGCTATTATAAAGATAAACCTTTCCCATTTGGTAAGGTATATGTTGCAAATCTTGTTGATACAACCTATCCGGATGCAACATGTGTAACCGATGTTGTAAGTTTTGTAAAGTCATATACAAAAGATTTATATATTATAGGTGGTAAGATCATTTATAATTTAACACTACCTTATGTGGATTGTTTACTTATTACACATGTATTAAATATTCATAAAGGTAATGTTTATTTTACAAACTTTGAACTTTCTAAGTATAAGCTGATTGATAAAGTGATGGCAACCAACCTTATTTTTGCAACTTACAGAAAAGAGATTTAAACTATGATGACAATAATTTTTTTATTGACATGGGCTGCTTTTGTAAGCTTAATGTCAATATTCGTACAAGGTGAATATTTCATAATATTATGGGTCTTTTTAGGTTATTTTGTTGGTCTGTTAGGATTTTTACTTGCACTGATTGCTCATATCTATTTATTGCAAAAACTACCGCTTTTAAGTCGATATAAATACTATGGATGGCAAAGCACAGCACGTATATTAAGTCTTTTCGTTTTTAGATTAAGTATTAAGATTAAGGGCAAAGAAAACGTACCAAAAGATGGCAAATTAGTCGTTTATGCAAATCATAAATCCTACTTAGACCCTGTGATTGCAATTCAAGCAATTGATCGTCCAATGGCTTTTACACCAAAATCAAGTCTATATAAAATTCCAATATTAAAAGATGGTATGACACAAATGAACTGTATGCCGATATATCGTGGTGATAACCGTAAAACAGCTAAGGCTTTAGTTCAAACAATAAAGAACATTGAAAATGGCTTTTCTATGATAGTATTTCCTGAAGGTGGTCGTAAGAACCGTGAACAAGACAATGTACTTGAAACACGAGCTGGTGCATTCCAAATTGCAGTAAAGCCACAAGCAACCATCTTACCAATGACGATTGTTGGGAACTCTGAAATACAGCATCGTGCACCTTTTAGAAAAACCAAAATAAAAGTAATTATCCATAAACCAATTCCATATGAAAGTTATAAACATCTTTCAACCGCTGAAATTGGTAATGTGGTCATGGATGTTATTAATTCAGGATTTGAAAACAAATGATTCAAATAATAGATGTCCACGATTTAGATGTACAAGCTGCAGCTAAAATTGTACGTCAATCAATTGATAGCATCGGTCATAAAATACTTATAATTATTCATGGATACGGTTCAACCACAGATCAATATAAAAAGCTAACCGAGATAAGAAATATTGGTAAATCTCGTGTCAAAAAAGGACAGATTGAAATTTCAATTTCTGGTCCTGATTTAAATGATCCTAAAATACGTGCCAAGTTTGATTATGAATCATTAAGTAAACTTCAAAGTTATATCGTCAATAGTGGCGTAACAATCATGAAGAAAAAATCAAATATCTAAAGATAAAAATAAGCCAAGCATATTAAAATTCAATGCTTGGCTTATATCTTTAATTATGGATTGATTTAATTGGATAAATTCCAGAAACAGGTAATGTGAACATAAATCCTATCACACCTTTTTTTGATTGTTCTAAAATAGAACGTACTTCATGAATAAGATTTTTCTTATCAAAAGATTCTGGTAAAACCGTAAAGATAATTTTAGAATGGTTTTGATCTCCAACTAATGCCTTGTAAAATGGACCGGAAAACAAACCTTGACCACCACCATCTTTTTCAGCAATTGCTTGTGCCATACCTTGAGATTCAATGATTGTAGCACCTTTAATGTGAAGTTCAATAAATTTTTCTAATATTTCATCCATATATGATAAATCATTTAATACGATAAATAGAGCTTCCATTTTTTTCTCCTTATTAATTTTCTGTATCCACATCAAACATGGATTCATTAAGTTTATCTAAACCATAAAGTTCATTAGATTGAGTTAATGCATATTTAGCAAATATAGGTCCCATAGTTTCATAGAATAAAACTGACAACATAATGACAGAAGACACAACTGGATAGAGTCTTGTCATTTGTACTGCGACAATTGTAAGTAATCCAATGGATACACCACCTTGAGGTAAGAGTGCCCATCCTAAATATTTTTTTACATTCGGATGAGAATGAGCAATCCTTGCACCTGCCATGATACCTAATATTTTACCACTTCCACGACCAATTATATATACAGCAGCGATAATTAATATGACATAATTTTGTTGAAGTATACCTAAATCAAGTGATGCGCCAGCAATCGTAAAGAATATGATATAAAAAGGTGTCGCTAAATCGTTAATAGACTGGAAAGTACGATTAGGTTTAGTTGCAATATTTGCAATAACCGTACCTACCATAATATTTGCAAGTAAAGGTGAAAAATGTAACCCTGCAGCTGAAGTATAATGATTTAATAACGTCATACCGCCTACGGTTGTAAATACTGCAATTAATGCAAGCACTTGAATATCATCAGAAATACTATCATATTTTTTGGCCCCATAGGCTAGTAATAAACCAATAACCAAACCAATAAATAGTGAACCTAATACTTCAATAAATGGTTTAGAAATCATTAACCATAAGGGTAAGGGATCACCTTGTGGTAATAAAAGCTGAGCAAAAGACAGGAAGAATCCAAATATAACAATACCAAAAATATCATCTAAGGCAGTAATCGGTACAATGGCATTTGAAACTGGACCACTTGCACGATATTGACGCATCACCATTAAGGTAGCTGCTGGTGCGGTAGATGCCGACATTGATGCCATGATTAATGCAAAAGCGATACTTGATGCCGAAAATGGATTATAGCCTTGCGATATAGAATCAGGTTTTGGAATAAAGAGCATAAATAGAAATACTACAAATACAGCACCAATAACTTCTAATACTGTAAGTATAGAAATTTCTCTACCCATTTTCCTTACACGTTTTATTGCAAACTCACTACCAATTGAAAAAGCGATAAACGCTAAAGCAAGCTCACTTATAAAGCCTAAGACATTTTGGTCATCACCAGTTATAAAACCTTGATAACCAGGTATTATAAGGCCTAAAGAAGGTCCTAATAGTAAACCTAATACTAAATACCCTGAAACGTTTGGTAACTTAAATTTTCTAGCAATTAAACTACCAATAAAACCAACAAACAAGATGATTGATATCTTTGTCAATAATAACCCTACATCCATACACAAGACCTCCTAAAATAATGCATACTAACAACAATTTTACACTTTATAATTATATTGTCAATCGGTTTCAAAAATGAAATCGCAAACATAAAAAAAGAAACCCAATTGACTGAGTTTCTACATAATCTAATTATAAATCAATTTGATTTAAAACAGATA
>CAZRKJ010000028.1:9249-13823 GCA_964600775.1 uncultured Acholeplasma sp. | reverse complement strand
ACAATCAATATTATTTACATTAATATTATTAAATGTAGGGCTACTTGTTGTTCTAATATCTTGTGGTGTATCTATGATTAGATTAGAACCAGTAATACCACTAATAACACCATTATTACTACTAGTAGTTAGTGATTGTAGATTATTTGAATTATCAGTAGCAACTAAATAAGGACCTGTAAGTCCATCTAATCTAATATTATTAAATGTTGGTGTACTGTCTAAATCTAAATCTTGAGGTGTACTGAAAGTTATATCATTAGGATTATGAGTTATAAGTATTTGTTTATTAGTACCAGTAATTCCTTTAATTTGTGGTTCATCGTTATTTTTACCAATTAATAATTGACCATCATTTAAGGTTTTAGTAATTACCTTTTTATTAGAATCAGTTGTTAATATAGAGTTAGGGTCAACATAAGATAAAGTCAAATCTTTAGAGACATTAATAGACCCAGCATTTATTACATTTGAAGCGGTTAAAGATGTTGTATTAGTAAGAGGAATATAACTATTAAAAAGACCGTTTAGACTCATATATATACTATTACTATATATATTAGGCATTTAATAAATAAAAATAATTCAAACTTAAGTAAAGTATAATCTTCCGGTTAAAGCACTACCTCCTATTTGTTTTCTTAATTTTTTACGTCTACCACCAACCATTTTTCTTTTTTTACCATAACCCGCTTGTCTTGCAACAGCACCAGCAACTTTAGCAGCAGGGTGTGGAATCAAAGGAAGTAAAGTAGATGCTATTTTAGTTTTTTTAGCAGCTTTGTTAATCCAATTACCAGCTTTCTTTACACCAGACCATATTTTTTTAAAAATGTTTCCACCAACTTGTTTTCTAACAGTTCTACGTTTTCGCATGATTATATATTAACTCATGAAAATAATTAATCAATGTTTATTAATGTATTGAACCCAACACGGTATGTATCATCACGGCTACTTATATAAAGAAAACTATAGGGTTTACTTGTAGCTATATTATATATTTTTATAAATTCATCAAATTCTAACTGTGTATCAGCATCTTTATGAATTAATTCAAGTTTAGCTTCTGGTTGTCCTTTAAATATAATAAAATAATCTAATTGTTTACGACTTTGTGGGTCTAAATCATGGTAATATTGTGATGAAATAATAATCTTACATAAGAAATGTCTATTCTTTTTTAATAATTGTACCAATGTTTTACTTTTTAATTCTGTACTTAAGTCATCAAATACAAATATATATTCAGGAGCTATATATTTAGGTTTCTTTTTCTTTTTATTCTTTTTCTTTTTAGGGAATCTGTAAGCTCTAACTATTGGTGGTAAATCACTGTAATCATCATCTTCCTCATCTTCATCATCTTCCTCATCTTCTACATTATTTTCTAATTCTTCAATTAAATTCAATAGCACATCTTGTCCATCTTCATAAAGTGAAGTATAAAAGTTTACTTCAATATTCTTTTTAGTGAAATAATCAATAATAGTTCTATAAGATTTATCTTTAAAAACTGTTGAACAGAATATATATAACTTGGTATTCTTTCCAACACAATTTTTTAAAATATGAAATATTGTTGATGTTTTGCCACTTTTCTTTTTAGCACATAAGAATATATTAGCGTATGGTTCAGGAAATAATTCTTCACCTAATACTGGTATTTTTTGTTCACCACCATATTGTGGTATAGCTTTTACAACTTGATTATTTACTTTTTTAAAGGTTATACTCATATAATATTAACTAATAAAATTTTTGTTGTTTATCAACTTTAACTTTAATAAATTCTAGATGAATAGCTATATCTCCGTTTAGTGTTGTTGAGTTATTAGAAGCATCTCTGAAACTGAAGTTATAACTACCTTGAACTTGTTTATTAAGTTTAAAAAGTAAAGGCACATTATGCCAAGTACTAGATGTTCCATAATCTGCTATTCCATCATATGTACTTGTGTGTACGTCAAAACTTCCAATAGATGCGGAATCATTTATTAAGTTAGTTGATATATTGACAAACTTATTGTAGTCTCCTCCAGCTATATTTAGGTCAGCTATCCTTGATGAGTAAGTAATAGATTTAACAATTACAAAGTCAGGAACAAAAGGTACATATAAATTCTGATTAAAGTTATTACGAGCAGAAGGTGGATTTAAAATAGTCACGGGGTGAATTGCTTCAATAATTGACAAGTCCATTATTATTGCTATATATTAATAATAATGAAAAAAATTATTTAATAAAATCTTATTGCCATTGTATAGCATCACGTCCAATATGTAAATCTCTTTGACAAATTGCAGTAGTTAACCATACATGGTTAGCATTAGCAGTTGTAGCCATAAGATCGTATTTTCTTTCAACAACAAGACTAAGTCCTTTATCTAAGTCCTCATCATTAATAGTTTGGTTAGAGTCAGGTTCAGCGAATACATCCATATGAAACCAGTTATTTTGATATATAGCTTGATTGTAATATGGTGAATCTTCTAAATATCTCTTGTTTTGTCTATAGTCATCAGATTGAGCATTTGAGCATACAAGATTAATATCTTGTAGTCTGACATTATCTAATTGTGAATAATAAGATGTTACTTTAGCACCAACAGCACTTTGCGCAGCGGTTGAGGCATTTACAATATTAAAGTTATCATATGCAGTTTGTAGAGATTCTTGGTTATTGAAAACAGAACTAATAACACTTACTATATTTTTACCATGACCTCTATTAAATCTAAGAGACATAGATTGAGATGTACCACTTAGAGGTTGTTTATATACATGTGGATAATCAACAAGTAAATTGAGTCCTCTTGAATCTAGTTCTTGTCTTACTTCTTGAGCTAGATCTCCATTTTGTTCAACAGCTAGATATAATGTTAAATCAGAAATTCTAATACAATAGCCAGCAGCAGAAGCAGGAGCAGGTCTATCTATAAAACCATTAATAGGAGCAGTTGCACCAGCAGCATTAGGGTTATTACCATCTAAGTTATAATATAATGCTTGATTTGAAGGACCCCATAAAATACGAAGTACAACAATATCAGGGAACACAATATCTTTATTCAATTCAAATATAGTCTTTTTGATAGCAGATAATGGAAATTCTAAAGTTAAAACAACTTCAGTATCAGCACCAAGACCAAGTGTACCATTACTAATAACATAAGAGTTCTCTTTATATGGAACAGATGCTACACCATTATTAGGAGTTACAGCACCAGATGCATTAGGTAAACTATTAGATGGTGCTAGAAAATTAGAAAGGTTATTAGATTCATATTCTTTACGTTTAGTATAAATCTTTCTTACAACCTTCATGTATTTTTGAAAGTTTGGTAGTTGACATAAATATGTACCTGACCTTGTATATAAATCAACTTCACTAATTAAAGGCATACCATCAACATGTATCCAACTAAAACGACCATCAGGGGCAGTATGATCGCCTTGAGCGGAATAACTAACATTAGCATGTAGAACACTTTCAGATAGATTATGTACTACTGTTGGTATTTCAAAAAGAGTTTCAGCGGTTGAAGTAATAGGAATATCTACCTGTTGACTACCATTAAGTGGAGGAAGACGACTATATTTGTATTTTGGAGCTTTATAGTTCCATCGGTTGTATTTGAATTGATTAGCCTTTATAGTTCGTTCTGGGAATTCACTCATTATATATGAATTGTATAAAATATTCTTGTGTCTCTATAGAGAAATATATTAAATTAATTTATCATTCAATATTGTTCTAGCGTAAAATGCTCTTGTTAAATCATTTATATTGTCTTTTCTATATACTAGTATTGTAAATACACAATTTAGATTATTTAAATTAAGTTCTCTATTATTTTCATCTGTTAAAGTGAATCTAAATACTGATTTATTCTTTGACAACAATTGTTTACTATATGCTTCTAAATTTCCACTATTTTGATATACTATATTACTCATTGGTGGTGTCGAACTGGCATAGATTTCTTGTAATACATCTGTATACTCTGATTGGTCATTATTATATGAAATATCAGAATGTATAAGTATTACATCTTCATTTTGAAATTTAATAACACTTGTAGACACTAATTCATCACCAACAAATATATTGACACTATTTTTAACAAATCCAAACTGTTCATATAAATAATCATTAAACTTAAATGACGGTTGACCACTATTTCCACTAACTATATATTTAAATCTTCCTGTTTCAACACTTATTAAGCTATCATTGTATTGTATATTGTATATCCAAGTATTAGGACTATTAGACGACAATAAATTACTAACTACATTTATAAAACTTTGGACGTTATAATTACCTTCTGGTAAAGTTATTATTACTTCTGTACCGTTTTCTTCTAATATAAATGTATTATATGGCGCAGTGACCAAATAATATGATTTTGGTATTAATGCTTGTAATACAACCACTCTATTATAATCTTTTTCTCTTGGTAATTCTATTTTATAACTAAAGTTGGCATCTGTACCATTTATCCTTTTTGATGAATCAATTATATATATTGTTCCGTCAGCAATCATATATATAATACTCTAATAAATT
>CAZRKJ010000028.1:7277-9149 GCA_964600775.1 uncultured Acholeplasma sp. | reverse complement strand
CGGAAGAATTCAGCTTTACCACCACTTGCTTTATCAAACATTTCTTTAATTGTCATATGAGGTACAGCTACGGATTTAGATTCTACATTTGGTCCCGTTAAATCATTCTGTGTTGCTCTTTGTACATTCATAACCTGGTTACGTTCCATTTTAAACACTTGTCCATTTTCAAGTGTAAATACAATATACAAGTGAAATAATTTATCATATTCTTTATTAGCTTCTCTTCCTGTTAGTTTTCTAATCCAATTTACCGCCTTTTGGATAAGTGAAATAATAGGCTTTCTATAAACACCAATATTAACTATCTTTTGATTGCCATATGTATTTAAGAATTTTCTAACCTTTGGTGGTGCTTGTGTTCT
This sequence comes from uncultured Acholeplasma sp., assembly GCA_964600775.1. Taxonomy (GTDB): domain Bacteria; phylum Bacillota_I; class Bacilli_A; order Acholeplasmatales; family Acholeplasmataceae; genus Acholeplasma. Next base: position 8,784 of record CAZRKJ010000028.1, on the reverse strand, counting down.
TACTGAAAAAATACCATCTCCTTCTTGTTCTAAATGGTTAATATATCCAAATCCAAATTGTTGTTTAAAATTGGTTTTTAGTTTATTAGCTTCTTTTTCTCCATTTTGTACATCATAACCAGATGCTTCACTAAATTTCTTACCTCTATCTCTATCAATAATGAATTTCATAGCCATCCATCCACAAGTAGTAGTATTTGGATGTTGTTTTTGGACTCCATTAACTTTTAATTTTAAAAAGGAGTTAGGATTTAATTTTTTAGCTAGTAATTTACTATCTTGTAAGAATTTATTAGAAGGTTTTTCTGCATAACTATCAAAATATTCAATAGTATTTGATCCATTAGGTCTTGCATCAAAATAAACGGCTACCCAATGACTACCTGCTTTATGTCGGGGGTCAAGATTCATTATAAAACTACCTTGTGATTGTGGTTTAATTAATGGTAATATTCTACTTACTATTTCATCAGATGCAATTGTACCCAAATATCCTTTATGATTCTTCATATATTTGTCAATAATTGTATTACTTAATCCTTGGTCTTGATTTGTTTTTACAAACATACCTTCTCCTTCTTGTATATCTCGTTCCAATTCATCAGGATCATATGGTCTTGGTGATTCTGTGTCTGAATCTCCATAATATTCACTATGTTGTTCTCTAGTTAATCCACTGTATCTTTGTAATAACCTTTGTTCATTTAGTTCTCTTTCAAATTCATCATCACTAATATCTGGTGATGGTTGTGAGTATCTTGCTATTTCTTCGGCTGTTGGTGCATGTGCTAGTTCTTGTTCTTCTTTTGGTTTTGGTGATGGTTCTCTTTTAATCTTTGGTGTTGGTTCTCCTGCTCCTTCATCTGGTGTCGATTCTTCAAATATTGGAGCTATATTATAATCTTCTTTTTGTGTGGTAGTCTCTTTACCTTTCTGTTGTTCTTTTTTAATATTTTCCTTAACCAACTGAGTATACTCTTTTTTAATTGGATTCTTATTAGTTGATTCCAATAAAACGTCAACTAATTCTACATTACTTTTATAAATTCCCTTTTTTCCAATAGCTTCTTTTTTTGATTTGACACCATATTTATCTGCAACATCCCGTAAATATTCCGATTTTGATTTACGATACTTATCCATAAATTCTTTATTGTTCTTTTTATTCTGTGAGTCATATTTACTCTTTATTTTTTCATATGCGTTTATTTTTGCTAACTCAACATTAGCCTGTTTTAAATTTTTAGACAATGATATAGTATCAGTTAATTGCTTTTGTGCTTTCTTCCATTCTTTAGTCAGTTTGTCTAATTCCTTACTTGATGCTCCTTCTTGTTGTGCAATTGATAGATTATATTGTGCCTCATTTAGTTTGTCGGTTAGATCCCATATTTCTCGTTGTTGTCTATCTAAACCATGTCTTGCCCCTTTTAAATGTCCAAGTTGTGCTGGTTTTAATGGTTTACTTGATGCTTCACCCTCTAAATATGGTATGTCTGATAAATCA
>CAZRKJ010000028.1:0-7177 GCA_964600775.1 uncultured Acholeplasma sp. | reverse complement strand
TTTTAATGGTTTACTTGATGCTTCACCCTCTAAATATGGTATGTCTGATAAATCAAAATCATCATCTTGTGCTTGTGGTCTTGGTGCTGGTGGTGCTGGTAATGCTGGTAATGCTGGTGGTGGTCTATTTGGTAATGCTGGCGGTTGTCTTGGTGCTGATGGTGGTTGTGCTTGTGGTGCTGGTTGTTGTATTGTTAATAATGGTATTAATGGATCTTTACCTTCTTGTCTTCTTATTGCATTTTCATAAGCCATTCTTCCTTTATCATTATATATTGGTTCTTTTTTGTTAATACCTTTGTTTGGATCTAAAAATATAGATGATTTACTTTTAGTTGCTGGCTGTTTTCTTGGTCTACGGCGTTTTTTAATTGCAAAGTTCTTTAATATCCATTGTATGAGATCATACTTATTCAAATTATTTGTATAATCTGGTAAATAATACTTCTTCTTTGTTAATTGTATATATCGCCTTCCATCCTTAGATTTTCTAACCTTTGGTGATGTTTTCATATATACAATTAGCATTTAAAATAATTAACTTCTTAATCCTAATAATAATCTATCTAATGAATCCATATATACTGATTGTTTATTTGGTTCTTGTTGTTTTTCTTTTTTCTCTTTTTTCTTTTTAACAACTGGTATATCATCTTCATCACTACTTGAATCATCATATTTATTAGGTTTTTTAATTGCTTTCTTTAATTTCTTATTCTCATAATGTAATTGTGCAAGTGCTGCTACATAATCAGGTTCAGGCTTCTTCTTTGGTTGTAGTATTGATTCTATTTCTTCTTCTTTCTGTTTAATCTTTGTTAACTTGCTCTTTTGTTTTATTAATCGGTTTCTGTCTCTTATTGCTTGTCCTTTTTTGAGTGCTTCCAATTGTTTAGCTGTAAGTGGTTTTCTTGGTTTCTTTGGTTTAGGTTTTACACTTGTAGGTTGTTCTATTTGTTCATCTGATGTAGGCATACTTTTCCTAGCTCTTGGTATAAGTTCAAATTCTTCTGAGTCACTTTCATATTGATCCATTATAATATTACTATATAAAATATTTCTCCTATACTTCCTACATATGATAGCTCCTAATTAGGAATGTATGATTATTTGAAAGGTAGTTTATTGGTTATAGGTTTAGCATATGGATTATTATAGAAAGGTGCTGTAGATGAAAAAGGCTTCATATTGTCATAACTAGTAGGTTGAAATCTTAAAGCTCCTAGTCTAAGTTGTGGTTTAATAGTATTTGGAACTAATGCTTTATAAGTTGGTTGTCCCTTTTGAATATTATTTAATGGTGATGTTGTATTATATGATCTGATAATTGTATTATATGCTGGTGTATGTAAATTAGATGGTACTTTTGATTTAAATGTTGGATCAAAATTATTTCTTGAACCTTTACCAGTTTGTTCTTTTTCTTTTGGTTCTTCTATTTCTGTGTTTTGGTCTAATGGTGCATTTTTTACATTATAATCAGATATTTTTCTATCAAATGGATTTGATGTTGGAGTATAGATATTAAAATAAGTTCTGTCTTGAGTTGTTTGAAACTTTAACATAATATATACTTAGTGTATAAATTTTATTTTCATTACTAATTATATAATCATGTCAAATTCTATGAATGTTTTAAATTCTGAAATTCAAAGAATAGGTTCTATCAATGCTCCTGCTGGTGCTGTCACTATAACAGTAGCGGAAAGTGGTACACATTTTATGTGCACACCTCCTGGTGCTCCTGGTGCTTCTGTAACTTTACCAAATCCCGCAACTGCTGGACTAACTTATACATTTACTAAAGTAGGGGCTGTTGCTCAACCTATTGTATTTACTCTTGGTGCTCATGTTGGTACACTTATTAAAGGTAAAGCCGATGGAACTCTAGGTGCTGCACTTTCTGGTGCTACATCTGTGACTATGGCAACAACCGCTGTTGTTGGTGATTTTCTTAAAATAACTAGTACTGGTACTAACTGGATAGTCGTTGCATGTTCGAATTCTGCTTCTACTGCTGGTTTTACTAGTGTCTAATTTATTATCAGTATGGTATATATTTTCTTAATATATATTATAAAAATGAGTTTTCTTGAAGATTTTAAAAATATTGATGACACAATGTTATATCCACCAATTAATCATATATCAATATTGCCATCACAATCTAACACACATTTCGTTGTTGCACCATATACGGATCATAGAGAAATATACTTACCTCCACCAACTCAAAAAGGTATGAAATTTTTATTTACCATAGGAGATGCAACTAATGCATTTGAATTACAATTTACTTCATCGGGCTATTTATTTACTGGTACAATTATAAGATCTATGAGTAATCCAATCATTGGTACTACAATTACTAGTTCAGATAACAGAAATTGGATAGTCTTTTCTGAAGATGCTGTTGTTGGTGATTTTATTCAAATGATTGCTGATGGTACTTCATGGCTTGTTACTGCTTGTTCTAATGCTACTGTAGTAAATGGTATAGAGGCAATTACAGTTTAAATATACTTACTAAATATTACCATATGGTAGTATTTAGTTTTAATTAATCAAGTTGTTTTTCTAAATCTGCTTTTTCTTGTTCCATATGTTCTATCTCTTCTTTTAAATCTTCTAATGACTCATTGATTATATCTGTGATTATTGGATATTGTGATTGTACACTTTTAAATAGTTCACATTCATTTGTTAACATCTGTTCGGCTGTTTTATGATCCTTTAATTGTTCTTCTAATTTTAAAATCTGTTCTTCTTTACTTAATTTAGGTCTGCCACGTTGTCGTTTTGGTTTCTGATTTTCACTTGTCATCTATTATATATTATAATTATATATTTATTTTAATTATTTATTTTATTTATTTATTTTTATTTAATTCCATATATATTATGTCTAACATATAAGGAAAGTCATGACCTACACTTTTAAATTTATGTAGTTCATCTTCTAACATTTTAGTATATAATCTTTTCACTCTAATATTTAAATTATTAATTCGTTTATTCTTCTTTCTCAGCTCTTTGATATCTAACTTATAACCAATCATTCTCATATAGCACCCTATATGACCACACATTATATATTATAATTATATATTTATTTTATTTATTTAATTTTGTTTTTAATTCCTCAATCTCTGTTTTCAAATTATAGATTGTATCATTCAATTCATCTATTTTGTCATTTAATAACTCATGTGTAAGGTCTAATTTAAATGGTACTTCATTCTGTTCATTTTCATATTCTTGTAGTTTATGTTCATTTAATTGTAGTTCATCTTTTAAGACTAATAATCTAACTTTTAGAAATTGTTTCGATGTATTAACCATTATTATATTATTTATAATAATAGCTTTTAAAATAAATTAATAATTACATATTATTAAATGTGTAGCTATATTTTTACTGGCTTGATAAATCTTATTATATTCTCCTTTTATAAAGTCCTTATACAGATATGATGTTATTGCCGTTTTGTTTATAATAGCCATGACCTTACATTTAGCTACTTTTAGAAATTCCAATACATTAATATATTGTTCTGTATTGTCGCTTAGTTTCTTTCCTGCTGTATATTTAGTTTGTCCTTTGTATTGGGTGTTGTCAGAATTTAAATAAGGTGGATCTAAAAATAAAAATACATCTTCATTATCTTTGTATTGGTTCATTATTTCTGAGATATCTTTATTGGTTATAATACATCTTTTTAGTAAATCTTGAAACCTAGTAATATCCTCTTCTTTGAATGGACTCTTCTTATATAAATTTCCTCTGAATTTATAACCATCCATTATAGTAAACCGTATATCATCATCTGGAATTTTATCTGATAAATCATATTTTAATGCATAGTTAGGATTTATTGATTTATTGTATTCATCTATTACACATAATAATTTAGTTTTGTCATAATCTTTTAATAATAATAACTTATCTATTAATTGCTTATCATTATCATTTACATGTAGGACTTTATCAGTTTTATAATAATGGCATCTAATTAAGGAAAATGACCCACCATAACCTTCCACTACTGTTGTTATTTCATTATCATTTGGTAGATATTGTAAGTAATATTTTTGATCATTCATTTTACAACCATTTCTACTTCCAAAAAATTTAATGTATTTTTTTACCATTATTATATTATATAATAATAGTTTTTAAAATAAATTATTTAATTACAACTTAAAATATTTATTGTTAGTTCTGTGTACTTTGTTTTTTACAAACCCTTTTTCTACCATACCTTCATATTTAAAATTACCTAGTTTACCTTTATCAACAAAGTTTAATGGTTTGGATGATATAATTGAATCTGTATGACAATAATAGACATCTTTAACATGTGGTTGTATATGTTTTGCCATAGTTAGCCTACACTTTGCAAGAAAGAAAGGCTTTAACCTAGCAAGGTCAAATTCAAATGGTTTTTCTCTTAAGGTTTTAACTTCAATATCTCCGTTTTTTCGTTCTAATGGTAAAATATCAGATTCATCAAATTCTATTAATTCACCTTTTTTGTACACCTTGACATCTATATTAGGTCTTACTAATATACCCCATAATGTATTCAATAATTTCTTTGCCCTTGGTACTTGATTACATTTATAATTATATATTTCATGTCCAAACTCTCCAAATATTTGTGAACCATTAAGGCAATAATTACGAGGATAATGTAAAAAGTTGTTTTCTTCCTCCAATAGTTCATATGTTAATCCAAGTTCTTTAAAATAATTTAGCTCATAATGTGTATAATAATTACCTTCATTAATCCATACCAAATATTGTCTGTCATCTGTTGGACGTTCTACTACACATCTATAAACACCAATGTCATAATATTTCATATTTATAAATTCATCTTTGGTTAAGGTTTTTAAAATTCCTGCCTTAATTGGTACTAATAAATGACATGATGTATATATTGATGCATAATAGGAACGGGCATCATATTTATATAATGGTCCTTCGTATTTTCTACCAATTCTTAATGCTCCTCCACAATGTAATAGAAATCTAATTTCATAATCTTGTATTGGTTGTAGATTGTCAAAAAGGTTATAGGTTTCAGTTTTAGTTTTAATTCCTTTATTTAATATATCATATAGATATTTTATTGCAGTTCTTGCATATGAACCAGTTTTAAACATATTAATTCTCCCCCTTGAATACTTCTTTAATTTGATAGCATCTTCTACTATTTCATTATAATAATCTTCAAGTGTACCATTATAACTATCCTCTATTTGTACAAGTATATATTCTAATTTATTGTTGTTGATTCTTTTCTTATATTGTTTCTTTTCATATGATGAAATGTCTTTATAACCTCCTTCTGTGTATACTCTCCATGTCTCCTTTTTATAGGCTTCTCTCTCATGTACCATTATTTTCTTTTCAACTTCTGCTACTCCTTTGATTTCCATAACTTCTACTATATAATACTATAATATTTTATTCTTTTAAGTAGTTTTATATTACTTAAAAGAATTATTAAATTAAAAAGTAAAATATATGGTTGCTTCTTCTATTTCTCCATCTCCATCTTCATAATCATATTGTGTTCTCATATCCATGTAATCGTCTGATACTTTCCACATATAACCACGTAATGGTACTGACACAGCCTTATATTTGATAGCTACCCCCATTGATGCATCTGGATTTGTTTTCCTTAATTTGTCTCTCTTTTTCTTTACATACTCTTTTAAATCATCATATTTTGCACCTTCTACTTTTATTTTTGACCTATAAAGTGTTTTGTTGCTCTTTTTTAACATTCCTGCTACTTCTGGTTTTTCTGCTACAAATTTCATTTACTATACTATACTATAATGTAATATAATATTATAATCTTTATATAGCTTTAATCAATTTATAATTTATAATGTTAATATATAGATGAAAAAGGATAAATCAGAGAAACAAGTTGATTTATTATACAGAAAAGTAAAAAGAGACAAAGGAAAAAATAGGAGTTTTTATCCTGATTTCAGAAATAACTATTTTCACCAAGCAGACCTTTTATTTCTACCAGATGATGACGGATTTAAATATGCCTTAGTTGTAGTTGATGTTGGTAGTAGACTCGTAGATGCTGAACCATTGAAAACAAAAACTCCAAAAGAGATTATTAAAGCCTTTAAAAAGATTTACAAAAGGGATATACTAGAACCACCAACTAATATTATATCTGTAGATGCTGGTAGTGAATTTAAAGGAGATGTTAAAAAGTACTTTGAAAATAATTTAGGAGTCAATGTTAAAGTTGCAAAACCTGGAAGACATAGACAACAAGCTATTGTTGAAATAAAAAATAAAGATATTGGTAAGCATCTATTCAAAAGAATGACCGCCGAAGAGTTGCAAACGGGGGAAGTTTCTAAAGCTTGGATTGACTATTTACCAACAGTTATTACTTTAATAAATAAAATCACTCAAAAGACACGTAAAAGAACTATTGATAAAAAACTAAAGTATGATCAACCATGTCAAGGTGATGCATGTAATTTATTAGAAGAAGGAACAAAAGTAAGGGTAATGTTAGATATGCCTAGAAATGTATATGATAATAAAAGATTACACGGAAGATTTAGAGAAACAGATATAAGATGGGATCCAAAACCTAGAACTGTTATGAAAGTTTCAATAGCTCCTAATACTGTGCCTATGTATTTAATAGATGATGGAGAAGGAAATATAGATTACTCTACATCATATACAAAAAGTCAACTACAAGTTATTAGTAATAAAGAAATTAAACCTACTGAGGCTGATATTATGCCACATAAAGAAAAGGGCATAGAAAAATGGATTGTTGAAAAACTATTAGAAAGAAAGAAAATAAAAAATAAAATATACTTTAAGGTCAAATGGAAACACTTTTCCAAAAGCACGTATGAACCAAGAACTAATTTATTAAAAGATGTTCCTGATTTAGTAAAAGAATTTGAAAGAAATAATAAATAATTAATCAAAACTTAATATTGTGTTTAGTTCTTGTAGTCTTTGTTGTTGTGTTTCTTTGTCATCAGATATATCATTTGGGTTAATTTTTGGTCGTCCACGTTTGGCTTGCTTTTTGTTTTGGGTTATTTCTTTGATTTCATCCATTAGCATAATATATTCTTCATCAATTGTTAATTTTGGTTTTTGTTT